>CAZDYA010000087.1:0-6257 GCA_964509515.1 uncultured Spirochaeta sp. | reverse complement strand
TCCATTCTGCATCGCGCTCTGCCAGATAATCGTTAACTGTGATTACGTGTACGCCTTCCCCAGGGATGGCGTTTAGATAGGCAGCAGCAACCGAGGAAAGCGTTTTGCCTTCACCGGTTTTCATCTCCATTATCTTTCCCTGATGCAGTACAATCCCCCCAAGAATTTGGACATCATAGGGGCGTTCCCCTAATGTTCGCCGCGCTGCTTCGCGAGCCACGGCGAAAGCTTCGGGCAGAAGGTCGTCCAGCGACTCTCCCTTGGCAAGGCGGCTCTTGAATTCCGCTGTTTTCTCGGGGAAGGCAGATGCTGGCAAGGCCAAGGCCCACTGTTCCAGCGATTGTATTTTCCGAAGGATGGGTAACAACTTCTTGAGGTCTTTTTCCTGCTTGGAGCCGAAAAAGATGTCTATCAGGCTAATTTTCATCCTATCACTATACCCAAGCAGTTGTCGGCCGGTCAAGAATACATGCTTTTATTGCAAGTTCATTACATTGACATGGGTGGGTGTCGCCTATAGTATCAAAATATGGGCTACAGTCGCTGGAGTTTCGTATATATCAGGATTGCCTGTCTGGTCTTGCTGGCTTTGTTATTTTGGGCGGGACTGGCAGGATGTTCAGATGGGTGGCGTTACGTAAAACAGGAAGAATTGTTTTTTATAGATTTGGGGAAAATGGACAGGAATATCAATCTATTTCATGATGAAGGGGAGCCCTTCAATGAGAGGTCTGATATTCGAATGGAAGATGGTTTGGTTTGGGTGTTAAACCGGAATGCCAATAAAATCATGACCTTTACCTCTTATGGTGATCTGGTTTCCTTATTATATGATCCGGACGAAAACCCCGTGCCGGTAAATTTTACAGATAATGATTCGGAAGATTTGGTTTCCAGCCGACGCGCAATTCCATATCAGTTTAATCGAATAGGATGGTTCGCGCTTGATTCCAACCGGAATATTTTGGTTGAGGATCAGCTTCCCAGGGATCGTTGGAAAAAAGATGATGAGATGGGCGTCATGCTGAACCGCATTATTTTGAGGTTTTCTTCCAAGGGTGAGCCTATTGATTATCTGGGACAGGATGGCCCGCGCGGGATGGCCTTCCCTTATATTTATAGAATGGAAATTACCCGGAATGATGAAATTGTTGTGGTTTCCCGTGTCCCTGACCGTTGGCTGGTTTACTGGTTTTCGCCGGGGGGACAGCATATTTCGACCGTTGAGATTCCTGTATACCGTTTGCCAATGCCCGAAGAAAATCTTGTTCCGTCCCTGCAGGATATTTTTGCCGATCCCAAGATGCGAAGAATATATCTGAAAATCGACTATTATCAGCGTAAATTGGATGATATTACCGGTGGTGTTGAGGGCGTTGATCAGGTTAAATCCATGATTTACTGGATGGATCTGGAGGAAGGGGTATATCGCGAGGGGGTGGAAGTCCCCAGGAACGTTGTCAAAGAAGGCGATTCTTTACTTGATCAAACAGAACAGTCTTACTCATATACACTGCTTGGCGTCCCTGATACTGGTTTATTGTTACTGATGAGTGAAGAGCCGGACGGTGTTGTTCAGCTGGTATTGCTAAGGACAGACGGAAAGGTAATTAGACGCCGATATATCGAGGTACCACAGGAAGAGGTTGTCTTCCGCCGCCTGCATTTGGGACATAGCGGAATTCTGGTTGGGCTTTTTGGTTACTCTAATGGGGCCGCTGTTCACTGGTGGCGAACCGACGCGATGCTTCCTTATCGGAGATAAAGCCTACTGGAGGTGAAATGAGAGATCTGGCCAATACAAAAGACAGGCAGAAAATTGATCTTGTTTCGCAAAAGAATTACTCCATACCCGGTATTGTTTTAATGGAAAACGCAGCGCGTTCTTGCTGGGAAGCCATTACCGACTTTTTATCCCAAAAAACCAGGGGACAGGAAACTGGAATAGTTGTTATCGCAGGTCCTGGTAATAATGGCGGCGATGGACTGTCAATTGCGAGACGGGCCGGATACGCGGAGTTCCCGGTAATTGTTGTGCATTGCGGTGAATGGAAAAGCGATCTGGCTCGAGTACAGTACGAGATGCTTGCCGCCAGCGGATTTGCATTCTGTGATTGGAAAACCAATTGGGCTGCCGCCGAAAGCGCAATCAAAAGCGCCGATCTGGTAATCGACGCCATGTTCGGCAGCGGACTAAGTCGCAGTGTAGGCGGCGACTATCTGCCTATTGTCAGCCTGATAAATAGCGTGGACAGGCAGCAAGCATTTGTAATATCTGTCGATATTCCTTCCGGGCTTTTTGCAGGCTTTAATCCGCAAACGGATATTTGTGTGCAGGCCGATCTTACTTGTGCGGTAAGTCCAGCTGATATTGCCTTGTATACACCGGCATATCGGTCATACGCTGGAAGGATAGTTCATGTGGATGCGGGATTTCCGCCTTCAGCATGTGATCAATACTCAGGGCAGCATCGTCTGTGCGAAGTAATGGACAAGGTTTTGTTTGAAACCAGGCTGGAAGCGACGGCCTATAAAAACAGTCGTGGTCATGTTGCTGTTTATGCGGGCAGTGTTCAGTGGCCTGGGGCAGCTGTGTTGGCTGCCAAAGCGGCTGGTCTTGGTGCGGCTGGTCGGGTCAGTCTGATGGCGGACGAGAAAATTATTCCGCTGCTTGGGACACAACTGGTCTCGACGGTTATTGGAAACAATGAGGGCTCGTTACCGCCGGGGGCCACGGCGTTGCTGGTTGGTTGTGGCTGGGGACAGGAGCCAGGACGGCGGGACTTGTTGCGTAAATTGATCAGTCAGCAAAAACCGATGGTGCTTGATGCAGATGCCCTGATTGTTATGGCCGAATTGGAGGAGGATATACAGCAGTATTCCAGCATCCCCTTGGTCATGACGCCGCATCCGGGTGAATTGGCAATAATTAGCGGTAATACAGTAAAATATGTCTTGGAGAATTTCGCTGCGACACTGATGGAGGTCGCGCAAAAATTCAATGCTGTCGTGGTTGGAAAGTCGCATGTTACCTGTGTTGTCCATCCGCAAAAAGGTTGTTTTTGGGTGGACGGCATGACACCGGCGTTAGGGACGGCCGGCAGTGGCGATATCCTGGCCGGCTTGATTGGTGCCGAGCTGGCTGCTGACGGCGATCCCTTGAGAGCGGCCCTGTATGGGGTTTTGTCGCATGTTGAGGCCGGAAAAAAGATTTCAAAGGGTCCGGCAGAATTACTGCTGGAAAGTCTAAAGGATGGTCTCCTTATAAATGGTTCAGATATTATAGATGCTTAGCGCGAGGTAATATGGAAAATAGTAATCGGAATAAGGGAGCGGAAACCAGTGAGAAGATAGGTGGCGGTGGTTTCCATTATTCGCGTGAAGAAAGACTATCGCATCCCAGTTTGCAAAAAGGCACTGATGCTCAATCACGCAAAAAGCAGATGAACCGACGGCTTATGATCCTGTTTCTGGATATTATTCTGGTTACTGTCGTTTATTTGATTTACATTTTTTTTCTGCGACCCGACCCTTCTGCAATCGATCTGCCTGGATATAAGGTTGATATCAAGGCAGGCTATTTTGCCGAACAGGTTCTGGTGAGGATCAATGTCGAAAGAAAGGAAGAAGTATCTTTTCCCGAGATACTAAAGATCAGGGTAGAAGACGCTGATCAGGGGATTTTATTGGCAGAGGATATGGACAGTATCGACCCCGAGGGCGGCGCTAACAGGCAGTTTTTTATTGAAATAGAACAGGTAGTTGAAAATTTGAAGGTGATTATCGAGAGCCAAAATGACATTGCAGAGGCCAAAATAGAGTTGGAAGAGTATTTGGACAATCAGAATTGACCTGTAGCATTACATCAGCTATCATTAATCATGATTCACTTATATGTTTTGTCAGTTGTAACGCTGTTTATGTCGGGAATATCCTTGGCAGCTCCTTTGTTGGATGAAAAGCTGCCCTGGCCTAAATTGCTGGATCGCAGTGTGCTGGCCATGCCTATGACTGCCCTGATACTTGGTTTGATAACCTTTGTCGTCGGCTTTTTGCAGCTGCTCTTTGTCCCTTTGGGAGGGATTGCGGTATTAGGCAATCTTTTTCCTGCGCTTGGGGGTATCATTGCAGGTTTCACCCTGTGCTTGACCTATTATCAGTCTCGCACATCGGTTGTGTCGGAAAGCCTGGAAAAGATTGCTTCCGTTTTTGTTGGCAACCGGGATGTGATAGGGGTGCTGCTATTGTTGATTGCCTTGCTGCATTTTGTTTTCCCGGCTGTTATTCTGCTATAGGCAATGGAAGATTCTGTTGCGGCGGTTATTTGCCACAATGGCAAATTGCTGTTATGTAAGCGAAAGCCTGGCGGTCATATTGGTGAAAAATGGGAACTGCCAGGTGGCAAGGTTGAGCCTGGCGAAACCCTGGAGAGCACCCTTTCCCGCGAATTGAAGGAAGAGCTTGGGCTGGATTTTAGGGCGGGCAAAGAAATTTGCCATGGTTTTTTTGAGCACAAGGGGAACAAACGCAGGCTCACGGCATTGGAGGCTGTATACCAGGGCGAACACGTCAGTATGGATAATGCTCCGATTGAATTAACCGATCATACAACAATCGCCTGGGCAGCTCCGGATCAGGTAGCCAACTACGATTTACCCGATAGTGATAGGGAAATTATCAACGAGGTTGTTGAATGGATACGCAGTTTATGAGGCGGCTAAATCCTTGTCCCGTCTGGTATGATGGTATTCTTGGGAATTACAATTATTCCGTTAACCACATGGTGCATGGCGTGGCTGCCTTCGCTGTATTTATCAAACTCAAAACCGATTGAACAATCAGAACCGATGCGGCAGTTTTTGTCGATTATTGTATTTCTTATTCTGCACCCACGTCCTATACCGATGTCAGGAATGTTTTTGCGGTTATTTTCGCGTCGTTCCTGTGGTGTTTCATAGAAGTCGGCCCCCATGCACACTACCCCTGACATTTCTGTGCCGCTCTCGATCAGCATGCGAACGCCGATAAGCGATTTTTGGATGTTCGAGTTGGTGATAATGCAGCCATCAGCTACCAATGTTTCGTGAAGGAAGCTGCTGTTGAATTTGCTCGATGGCAGGTCACGGCGGTGGGTATAAATTGGCATCCGCTCATCATAAAAATTGAAATCGGGGTTGATAGAGGCCAGGTTAAGACTGGTTTTATAGTATGACTCGATAGTCCCTATATCTTCCCAGAATCCATCGAAGATGTATGATTGCACATGGCAGCAGGAAATAATGGCAGGGATCACCTCTTTGCCAAAATCGGTAAGGGAATTATCCAGCGCATGCTCCATTGATTCTTCGGTAAAAAAGTAAATCCCCATTGAAGCAAGATACACCTTGCCCTGATCTTTCAATTGCTGGGATGGATGAAGATGGTCAGGCACCTGCAGATGACTAATATCAACATCAAGCGGGGGCTTTTCAACAAATTCCATAATACGACCCGAGTTGTCTGTGCGTACAATTCCAAGGCTGGCTGCTTCTTCACGGGTTACCAAGGTGCAGGCAATGGTCGTGCCAGCTTGCGTCTCAAGGTGGTGGTGAAACATATCATCCAGGTCCATTCTGTAAAGCTGGTCACCGGATAGAATCAGATAGTGAGAAGGATGTTGGGGCCTGAAGTGCGCAAGGTTCTTTCTAACAGCATCTGCAGTGCCACCGTACCAGCTGGAGTCTTCGTAGGTTTGTTCGGCTGCCAAAATCTCTACAAATCCCTGGGTAAAGGAATCAAAAAGATAGGTGCTGGAAAGATGCAAGTGAAGCGAAGCTGAATTAAACTGGGTCAGCACATAGATTTTTTTGAAATCGCTATTGATGCTGTTGCTCAAAGGAATATCCACCAGCCTGTACTTGCCGAAAGGAACAGCTGGCTTGGCTCTGTTTTTGGTTAATGGATAGAGCCTGGTACCTTTCCCGCCACCAAGGATAATCGTAAGTACGTCATTCTTGCCGGATTTTACTCGCTTTCGCATTACTTAATACTAGGTCTACTAATCCCAGCCGTCAAGAATCGCTGTTAATTCCTATGTACCATTATTGGCTCAGTAGAATATAGTAGCATAGGAGGCCAAATGAGTAAGCAGAATGAAGTCGGGCAGGATGATTATCCTTATAGAAAATCCATGACTGTAGGTATCAGGGATATCAATTATGGCGGGCATGTAGGAAACGACGTTTATCTTTCCTATTGTCAGGAGGGAAGGCTTGGCT
>CAZDYA010000086.1:0-6305 GCA_964509515.1 uncultured Spirochaeta sp. | reverse complement strand
TAACTCCAATCCCGAAACGGTATCAACCGACTTTAATGTTTCTGACCGCTTGTATATTGAGCCGCTGACCGCCGAGGATGTTATTTCCATCATCCGCAAAGAAAACGTTACCGACGTTGTGGTTCAGCTTGGCGGGCAGACACCTCTCAACATGGCCGAAGCCTTGCAGGCAGCCGGGGCAAAAGTGGTAGGAACATCGGTCGACGCCATTCAGGGGGTAGAAGACCGAGGTTTGTTCTCTAGCCTGGTTAATCGCCTGGGTTTGGCACAGCCGATCAATCGTATGGCTGGTACCATCGAAGAGGTATACCGCTATGCCGAGGATATTGGCTATCCTGTTCTTTTAAGGCCTTCCTTTGTGCTTGGTGGTCGCAGTATGGTGATTGCCTATTCTCGCGAGGAGCTTGAGGGCTTTTTGGCTCAGGGGGTAGAGATACATCCTGATCGTCCGGTGCTGGTTGACCAGTTCCTGGAAGATGCCTTTGAATACGACATCGATGCTGTATGCGACGGTAAAAACGTCTATATTGGCGGTATAATGCAGCACATCGAGGCTGCCGGGGTTCACTCCGGTGATTCCGCCTGTGTATTTCCGCCGTATAAATCATCAGCAGATATCCTGGAAAAAATGCGGCTGGCAACAGCCGAGATCGCCCGTGATCTGAATGTTCAGGGTTTTCTGAATATCCAGTTCGCAGTTCAAAATGAAATCCTTTATATTCTGGAGGTCAATCCCAGAGCATCCAGAACGGTTCCCTTTATTTCCAAGGCATCCGGCGTCGATCTGGTCGATGCTGCGGTAAAGATCTGGACCGGGGTTGATTTGGCAGAGCAGGGGCTTGTGCCTGCTGGTACCCCTGACGCCTGCGCGGTTGGAAAATGCGTTGTCGGTTGGGCAGTCAAAGAGGCCATGTTTAGTTTTGACCGCTTCCGTGATCAGGATCCGCTATTGGGACCGGAAATGAAATCAACCGGCGAGGTTATCGGTATTGGAGCCGACTTTGGCGAGGCTTTTGCCAAGGCTACCCAGGCCACCGGTACCCAGCTGCCAACCAGCGGTACGGTGTTTGTTTCGGTGCATGATGATGACAAGCCAGCTGTGTTAGAAATAGTTAAATCATTTCAGGAAATGGGTTTCCATATCTGTGCTACCCGGGGAACTGCTGATTACCTTTTCCAGAACGGTGTATTCAGCGAGGTTATTTTGAAGGTGCACGAGGGGCATCCGAATATTGTAGACCATATGCGCGGCGACCGGGTTCAGCTGCTGATCAACACCCCAAGGGGCCGCTATACACAAACCGATGATGCTTATCTGAGGATTGAGTCTCTTAGGCGCAAGATTCCTTATACGACTACGACCAGTGCGGCACGCGCCGCGCTGGAAGGTATCCGTTATCTATCAAAGGGAGAGGTTACTGCTCGACCGCTGCCAAGTACTACTGCGTTGTAGTAGTACTCCATGCTGTCTACCAGAGCCTGATAACTTGCCTCGACGATGTTCTCGTGGACACCGACGGTATTCCATGTTTCATTGCCGTCGGTGGAGGTGATAAAAACCCTTACCTTGCTGGATGCATGACTTTCCGGATTTAGAACACGTACCCTGTAGTCGCTAAGCTCGATAACCTTGAGCTCGGGGAAGTGCGGCAGGATGGCATCGCGCAGGGCATGGTCAATGGTTTCAACCGGGCCTGTGCCGGTTGAAGCTCCCATTACATCGTGAGCCTGCAGATTCAAAAAAATCCGGGCGATGGTCTTGCTTGGCGAACAACCTGCCTTAAAACTTTCAAGGTGATAGTTTTTTAGCTGGAAGATTGGCGTGTAGCTGCCGATTGCCTGGCGAATGATAAGGTCAAAACTGGCTTCGGCGGCCTCGTACTCAAAGCCCTCGGCTTCCTTGGCTTTTAGCATTTCCAGCAGTGTGCCGACTTCAGGCGACTCCTTGGTGAAGGCGCCGTATTCCTGCAGTTTGGCCAGAATGGTGCCTTTTCCCGCCAGCGCTGATAACAGAATCTGGCGCTCATTTCCGACCTCGGAAGCATCAAGGTGTTCCATCAGATGCGGGGCCTTTTGAATAACATCAGCATGTTGTCCTGCCTTGTGGCTAAAGGCAGCGCTACCGACAAATGGCTGCCGCTTGTCAGGAATGATGTTGGCCTTGGCAGCGATAAAGCGGCTAACGGTCGTCAATTCTTTAACCCTGTCTCCAACACTGTTTGGCAGCTTCAATTTGATTTGAATATTGGGGATCAGGGCGCATAGATTGGCATTGCCACAGCGCTCTCCCCAGCCGTTAATGGTTCCCTGAACGTGAACTGCCCCTGATAAAACCGCTTCCAGCGAATTGGCTACGGCGGTGCCGCAGTCGTTGTGAAAGTGGCCGCCCAGCGGGGCCAGTTCATTCTGCGGAAGGGCAGCCAGAATATCCCGAACCTCATTCGGCAGCGTGCCACCGTTTGTGTCGCAAAGCACCAGACAGTCGGCGCCGGCCTGGCTGCCGGCTTGCAGCACCTTTCTGGCGTAATCGGCATCGGCCTTGAAGCCGTCAAAAAAGTGTTCAAGATCAAAAAAGACCTCGCGGCCCGCCGCTTTCAGCGTACTGATCGAATCATGGATCATCTCCAGATTTTCTTCCAGGCTGGTACCGATAACCTTGGTGACATGCTCGTTCCATGTTTTTCCCACGACGATTACCGCTGGGGTTTCGGCCTCCAGCAGGGCCTGAATATGCGGGTCGGTCGCAGCCGAATGACCTGGCTGGCGGGTGGAGCCAAAGGCGACTATCTTTGAGTGTTGCAGCTTTTCTTTTTTGATGCGGCGAAAGAATTCAGCCTCCACATCATTGGACAGGGGAAAGCCGCCTTCAATGTAGTCTACGTGAAGCTCATCAAGCATGCAGGCGATCTTGAGCTTGTCATCCAGAGTGAAATTTATTTCGATGCCCTGCATGCCGTCGCGCAGGGTAGTGTCATATATTATTATGTTCTTGTCAGACATAGGTACCTCGCCAAGATAGTCGCTAAAATGTCCCGAACTGTCAAGAACGCCGTATACATAACGATAAAGGTAGACTAGAATACAATTTAGTATGTCTAGTTCAGTTTTCGATAACCTGGTACAGGGAATGTCTCGGGATGAGCGGCATGAGTTGTTGCAAAAAATCCAGAGTGACTCGATTATTGACAGTGAGCCGATCGCTGAATTTCTTGAGGATCCCTCCCAGATTGATTTGGCAGAAGAGTATCACAAGCTTTCCTTGCTTCAAAAGATTATTGTATGGTTCAAGCGGGTCTTTACCGGGCGTGATGTTCAAACGGTAACCGAGCAAATGTTGATCAGCAGGCTTGGCAATCGGGTGGATAAGGATTTTCCCGGCATAATCGATCTGCGGCACTCAGTCATCAAAGAGGACCTGGCTTATAGGGTTGATGACCTGCGAAATCAGCTAAGCTGGCTGGCTGGTCCATTGGGCAATGTGCTGGGTGATTCAAGGCGACAATTTCTTGCATTCATGTTTGGTGTGGCTAACCCCGGTGTCTATGACCTTATTCGCGAAAAAACCGATCCGGAGACGGCGGTCGGCCAACATCCCGAGTTTAATGACCGTGAATTAAAAAAGTACCTGCTTAAGAATCTTCAGGAAATCCTTGAATCGGTAGGTACTGATCAGCGGCAGATTCTTTACATGAATTACCGGTTTTTGTACCATCTGCTGCAATTGGCTTCGTTCCCATATACCAAGATCTTGCAGGAATTCAAGGGGGCCGATGAACGTTATATTCCGGTGGCCTTTGGCAAGGTAGAGGGCGCTTTGCGTCGTCTGGATTCGCAGATCAACTCGACGACCGAGACCCCGTCGGTAGATATCCTTCAACAGGTTTTTGTTTTTCTTGAGCAAGGAAAAGAGGATGAAGAGTATCAGGCTGAGCAGCTTGGCAAGCAGATAAAGCGGGCAGCTGATGCTGTAGGCATTTTAAGAAACTTTGTCAGGCAGATTCCCTTGCGGGATATCATTGCCTTTTTTAGCGGGGATATCCGCTATATGCCCATGGCCCTGGCAGGCGGCGAGGATTGGTTTGCCCTGTTCAGGGAGCATCTGAATAAAATTGTTGAGCAGCGTTTCGACGCTTGGGTCTATTCACGACGTCGAAAGGAAATAATTTCTGCGATGATCAAGACCGCCGATGTAAGTTCCTTTCCGCTGGCCGAACCCTATGCAACTTCTCCGGCCTATTCGATTGCCCGCCATCATTTCTCTGTCAGTGTGGCCGATTTTGTATTGAACCGGTTTTTTTCGGGACGATGGCTGTCTCCGCTAAAGATCCTGATGATCGACGGAGAGTTTTACAAGGATCATAACCGCGAGGAATACAACGAGGCATATCAGAAACTGGAGCGCAGCGAGGAAAGCCTCGCTCAATTTTTGCAAACGATGCCGGATCAACCCAGGCATGCACCAACTGATAACCGTATGGTAATTGACGATATGGATGCCCGTGCCCGTCGTATCGTTGATGATGTGCTTGGCAGTCTACGAATGTTAGCCAATATCATTGATGGTATTCTCTTTGGCGAGGTCGGTGGCCGTTTTGACACCATTGCCAATCTTGGTCAGATAAACGGCAGGGCCAACAAGGTTTATTTGCAGCAGCTTGAACGTGTACTCAAAGAGATAGGTCAGGCCAGGGATTGGTTGGCCGAAGCCCTTGATCTGGAGGGCGTTAAGACAAGGGCTTGAGGGCCTTTTACTAACAGTCGTTTTTCATAAATTGACCATTGAGTGCTTTGTGGTGTAGTGTTGCCGGGTGCAAGTTCGAGAGTGTGTTCTTCCTGCCAAGCCCTTGCCTGATTTTCCAGCGGTGCGGCTTGATTTTCCAGTTGATTTATTTTTGACTTTGGCCGAGGCCGGTGATATGGGGCCAACTCGTGAGCTGTTGCATCCCTTAAGGGATAACGCGCTTGAAAAACTTGGCATTCAGCCCGGTAAAACGGCGCTTGTTGATCAGGTTCATTCCAAATGTATATTTTCCTGGGATATGGCGATGACAGAACCTCGCTTGCCGGCCGATGGTGTGATTGGTTCAGGCGGGCAGGCGGCTGCGGTTACCGTAGCCGATTGCATGCCCATTGCCGTGTATGAAGAAAAGAACGGTAGCTGGGCTTTGCTTCATTCGGGCCGCCAAGGGACCGGAATTCTGGCCGTCGCTTTACGCGAGCTAGAGGGTCTTGCTCAAAAACAGGGGATTGAAAAACCTTCATTTTTGGTGACAATGGGTCCCTGTATCAGTGCTGGTAATTACGAGGTCAGCCGCGAAATTGCCCAAGAGTTTGGGGCGGTATGGGGAGATGATTGTCTGGCAGAAAAGCCCAAATATGCGCTTAGCCTGCGTCAGGCAAACCTGAATATCTGCCGAGAATACGGAGTAAAGACCGTTAATATGTATCAGGAATGCACTTTTACCGATGAAAGATTGGCTTCCTATCGTCGAGAGGGAAAAAGCTTTCGGCGCATGATGGCTTGCCTGAGCAGTCGTGATAGTATTTGCAGCAATAAGGATGAATAGATGATAAACGTCAAGACAACTGTACAGGAATCAGTGCACATGGCCATTCAGCAGGTGGCGCATGGCATGAATATTAGCGATGTTGATGTTTCCCAGATAATAGCCTCGCAGACGCCTTCCAGCGATATGGGCGACATCGCTTTTCCAATGTTCCCCTTGGCCAAATCAATGCGCTCCAATCCGCAAAAAATTGCCGAATCAGTTGCCCAGGAGGTTCTTAAGCTGGGAAATGTGTGGATAGCTCAAGCCAAGGCCGCTGGTCCATATTTGAATGTCTGGCTTCAACGTCGGCAGTGCGCTGAGCTGATTGCGACTTCCTTAAAAGATGGTGCGGATGATTTTGGAAAGACGGCCCGTTACAAGGGTAACAAGGTTATGGTCGAATTTTCCTGTCCCAATACCAATAAGCCTTTGCACCTTGGGCATCTTCGCAATAATTCGCTTGGAGCCTGTGTGGCCAGGTTGTTTGCGGCCACCGGGGCGGATGTTCAGCGGGTAAACCTGATAAATGATCGCGGTGTTCATATCTGCAAATCAATGCTTGCATATCAACGCTTTGGTAATGATAGTACGCCGGAGAGTACCGGTATCAAGTCGGATCATTTTGTGGGTGATTACTACGTTCGCTTTAATCAGTGGGTAAAGGAAGAGCCCGAGGCCGATGCGCAGGCGGCTGCCATGCTGCAGAAATGGGAAGAGGGCGATGAAAGCGTGTTGCAGCTGTGGAAGACCATGAAC
>CAZDYA010000085.1:0-6325 GCA_964509515.1 uncultured Spirochaeta sp. | reverse complement strand
GGTTCACAGTGCGCTTAAGAAAGCCTTTGAATCGGTGCCGTTTGCTGTTGGGATGAACAATCACATGGGGTCGAAAGTAACCTCTGATCTGCGCAGCATGAGGATGATTTTTGAATCAATTTATGGCAATGAACCGGGTTTATTGTTAAAAGGGCAACGGCCCATCTTTCTGGATAGTCGAACCACAGCCAAAAGCGTGGTAGCAACAGTGGCCAGTGAACAGGGAGTGTTTTTTTTGGAACGAGATACCTTTTTGGACAACGATGATGAGCGGGCAAGTATCCTGGCAGCCATTGATGAGGCCGTTGGATTGTCCAGTAAACGCGGTTATGCTGTAATGATCGGTCATGTCTGGAGTCAGGAGTTGGCTGGCATAGTAGCGGAAATATATCCCCAGCTTGTAAACAAAGGCTTTCGGCTAGGTACCTTGTCCGAGTTGGCCGAGATGATAGCCGCCGGAGAAGAATAAACATGCTTGTGCTGGGTATTGAATCTTCCTGTGACGAGTGCGCAGTGGCAGTGGTCGCTGACGGCCAGCAGGTTCTATCCAATCAGATCGCTACCCAGTTCGAACTGCACGCTCCTTTTAGTGGCGTTGTTCCGGAAATAGCCAGCCGCCGCCACACCGAGTTGATTCTGCCTGTGTACAAGGCCGCCATTGCCGAAGCCAAAATAGAATCATCTGACATCGATTTGATTGCTGTTACTGATCGTCCCGGGCTTTCCGGGTCACTGCTGGTCGGGCATACCTTTGCCAAGGGGCTGGCCCTCAGTTTGGGTAAGCCCTTTATCGGGGTAAATCATATCCTTGCTCACCTGTATGCTGCCCAGCTTGAACACAGTATCGAATATCCCTACATCGGCCTGCTAGTTTCCGGCGGCCACACCATCATTCTGCGCGCTGATTCCCCTTTAGAGATGACGGTGCTGGGGGCTACCATCGATGACGCGATTGGCGAGGCCTTTGACAAGGTGGCCAAGCACTTGGGGCTTGGTTACCCGGGGGGGGTGGCGATAGACCGCCTGGCGCGGCAGGGTGATTCCGCGGCCTTTGCCTTTCCAGGTGCCGCCTTGAGCAAGGGCGATCATCAGTTTGATATTTCCTATAGCGGGCTCAAGACGGCTGTTATCAATCAGCGGATGCAGTTTTTGCAACCCGGTTACGAAGCTAGCATGGAAAACATCGCGGCCAGCTTTGAGCGACGGGCGGTGGATATGCTGCTGCGCCGGGTGGTGCTGGCCTGCCGCGACCAGGGAATTTTCCGGGTAGTAGCGGCTGGCGGGGTAGCGGCCAACACCTGGTTTCGCCAGTCCCTGCGGGAACATCGTGAGATTCAGGCCGTGTATCCATCTTTGGAATTATGTACAGATAACGCCGCCATGATTGCCGGTCTGGGTTATCATGTTTTTCGGGATCGCGGCCGTGGAGATGACTTCAGTTCGGTTGTTGCCGCCCGGGTGCCTGGATTCAAACGTCAGTATCCCTAAAGTGGCTTATTGCGGGTTATAGAATTGGGCGGCGGCTCGTTGTAAATCTTCGTTGTCATCGTATAGCGGCAGTTGCGGTTTTTCCGGGTGTACCTTTTGCAGGGCCGCGGCGGCTCCTTGCAGCGAGCGAATAAAGGCCGATTGCGGATGGGCAATAGCTGTCGGTATGCGTTCAAAAGGGCTGCGCTGAACGACCGGATCGTGGGGTAGAAAGCCGATGTACTCCATCTCGATGTCCAGGTTTTTACGGGTGATCTGACGAAGCTTGCCGCCAAGCGATAACTCATCGGCCGAGCGGCCGTTGTTAAGAATAACCCGGGGGCAGAATTGCGCCAGCTGAGTTCGAATGATTTCGCCGCCGGCAGCATCCGGCATTTGATCAGCCAGGCTGATAAAAGAATCGCTGCTGCCTTCCAGCCGGTTCATCATGAATTTCTGGATTATTTCACGCTCTTGGCTGCCGGCCGGAAAGCTACGAAATAGCAGTCGAAAGATAGATGTTTTGATGAACGAATAGGCATTCAGGATTGCTGTGGTTTCGGGCGTGCAAACAATCAGGCCGAAAGAGCCCGTCAGGAAAAAATCAACGGTGTTGTAGGCCGATCCGGCACCCAGGTCAAGCAGGACATAGTCTGCGACCAGGTTCTGCAGATCCTTCATCATCTTTTTTTTGGTAAAGAAGGGCAGGTTGGCGGTGCCGGGAATCAGTCCGTCGCCGGGCAGAAAATGCAGGCGGGGAATTTCCGTATCGCAAACCAGGTTCTCTATGCTGGTTTCCTTTTTGGCTACGATGTGCCCAATGCCCGGTCCCCGATTGCGTATTCCAAGAATTGTGTGTAGATTGGCAGCACCAAGGTCAAGATCAACCAGAATTACCGTTTTACCGGCCTTGGCCAAGGTTATTCCGAGGTTTGCAGTTACTATGGTTTTGCCAACGCCGCCTTTGCCGCTGGCGATTGGAATTACAGCTGTCATTACGGCATAATACTAGGGTATACCGGATCAAGTTGCAACATAATTGCCGGTTGGCATTTCAGGTTTCAGGAGCAAAGTATGAAAATTCAGGTTAACATTGATGATTCAATTCGCAAGATCCCGGATTTCCCCAAGCCGGGGGTGCTTTTTTATGACATTACCAGCGTACTTACTGACCCGGCGGCCTTTGACTATTGCATTACCGAGGCCAAGACATGGATCAATACCCACAAACCGGATGCGATTGCGGCGATTGACGCCCGAGGCTTTTTGTTTGCGGCGCCGGTGGCCAAGGATCTGGCCTTGCCGCTGATCATGGTCCGGAAAAAAGGCAAGTTGCCGGGCAGGGTATATAGCGAAGATTTTGAGCTTGAATATGGTCATGATACCGTCGAGGTTCATGCCGATGATGTGCCGAAGGGCGGCAAGGTTGTGATCGTTGACGATCTGATTGCCACGGGCGGAACCCTGTCGGCGGCGGCGCGTTTGTTTGCCAAGGGCGGGGCAAGCTTGGCTGGGGTCTTTGCCGTTATCGGTTTGCCCTTTCTTGATTATGCCAGCAAGTTAGGTACGATTCCGACCAAGACTTTGATCAATTACAACTCGGAACACATCGATTCCTGACCTCTATTCTCTTGACAAAAGGGCATTTGTTATTGTACTGTTCGCATCGAAGCTAAAAGCTCACGTTTCCTGGTGGTGTAACGGTAGCACTGCAGATTCTGGTTCTGTATGTGGGGGTTCGAATCCTCCCCGGGAAGAACACAAACCCGCGCAAGGGGTTGACGGCCTGGGCATCTAGCTAGTGCCATTGATGATACCGGCGGGTACGCCGGTTTTTTTATGCCCATTTTGCAAAAGACAGCGGTTGGCGCGGCTTTTGGCTGGGTGTAAGGGTGAAAAGGAGCAGGCATGGACAAGAAAAGGTTTTTGGTACTGGAAAATGGGCGGGTATTTGCCGGAAAATCCTTTGGCGCACCGGCTCGCACAGTTGATCAACTTGCTAACGTGCCAGCGGTATCCGAAGAATATTCCGGTGTTGGCGAGGTAGTTTTTAACACGGCCATGAGCGGCTATCATGAGGTGCTAACCGACCCTTCCTATACCGGGCAGATAATTGTACTTACATATCCACATGCTGGTAATTATGGTGATGACGATGCATGGGGTGAAAGCGGCCCGGAAGAACGCCCTGTAATCCGCGGGGTCAAGTCTGCCGGCCTGGTGGTGCGCAGTTTGTATACTGGTCCTGTTCCGGCTGGGCGTATAAGCCTGGATCAATTTTTGAAAAACAATAATATCCCCGGCATTACCGAGGTTGATACCAGGGCCTTGACCCTGCATTTACGGGATAATGGCAGTGCGCGCGGGATACTGATTGATGGCGAGAGCGATCAAAAGTCACTGGCTGCCGAAGCAGTTGGCAAGGTTCAGAAGTGGTTGCAGTCTTTCCCTGACATGGAGGGTCGTAATCTGCTGGGCGATGTTGGTTGTTCAGCTGTATCAGAGCACAATCAGCAAGGTCGATACTGCGTTGTATTGCTTGACTGCGGTAGCAAGGCCAATATAGTGCGTGAGCTTACTCAAAGGGATTGCAAGGTGGTTCTGTTGCCAAGTACCGCCAGCTCAGAAGAAATACTGGCATATTCACCCGACGGGGTAATGATATCCAACGGACCTGGGGATCCGGCTGTATTAAAGCAGCAGGTGGCTGCCGTGCAGGGATTGATTGGGAAAACAGTGGTTTTTGGGATTTGCCTTGGACATCAATTGATTTCTCAGGCCTTGGGTGCCAAAACCGAAAAAATGAAGTTTGGACATCACGGTGTTAATCACCCTGTAAGGGATGAAGAAACCAAAAAGGTCTTTGTTACATCGCAAAACCATGGTTTTACTGTGGTGGAGGACAGCTTGCCCAAAGGTGTGAGTGTTTGGTTTCGCAATGCCAATGACGGAACAATCGAAGGCATTGCAGATGATGCGCGAAGGGTTCGTACTGCACAGTTTCACCCCGAAAGTGCCCCCGGGCCGGATGATTCAAAGTGGATTTTTGACAGGTTCATTGCCGAGATGCAGCGCTAGTTGCGCAGAAAAAGGAGATTACTATGCCTGCCAGACGGGATATTTCGACAATACTGGTTTTTGGTTCCGGGCCGATTGTTATCGGTCAAGCGTGTGAATTTGATTATTCCGGGAATCAGGCTGTAAAGGCCCTAAAGGAAGAAGGCTACAGGGTCGTGCTGGTTAATCCTAATCCAGCTACGGTTATGACAACCCCAGGCACCGCGGATGCAATCTATATGGACCCGTTGGAAGTCCCGTATGTGGAAGATATTATTCGCAAAGAAAAGCCCGATGCTGTTTTGCCAACCATGGGTGGTCAGACAGCACTAAACCTGACTCTGGAACTTGCCAAGCACGGCATCTTCGAAAAATACGGCATTGAGCTGCTGGGCGCTGGAATCGAAGCTATACAGATCGCCGAGGACCGCGGGCAGTTCAAGGAACTTATGACCAGCATTGGTTTGGAAAATCCCAATTCGGTTGTTGTTACCAGCCTGGCCGAAGCCCGCGCCTTTCTTGCCGAGGTCGGTTTCCCAATCATTATTCGCCCCAGCTTTACCCTGGGCGGCCGCGGCGGCAGCATTGCTCACCGCGAGGAAGAGTTCGACGAATACATTGAGTGGGCCTTGGCCGAAAGCCCTGTTCATCAGGTCTTGTTGGATGAATCACTTTTGGGCTGGAAAGAGTTCGAGCTTGAGGTTATGCGCGACACCGCTGATAACGCTGTGGTTGTCTGTTCTATCGAGAATGTTGACCCCATGGGTATTCATACCGGCGATAGCATAACCGTCGCGCCAATTCAAACCCTTAGCGACCGCGAATATCAGCACATGCGGACGGCAGCCATAAAGATCCTTCAGGCTGTTGGGGTAGAATGTGGGGGATCGAACGTTCAGTTTGCCATGAATCCTGTTGATGGCCGCATGGTGGTCATCGAAATGAACCCACGTGTATCACGTAGTTCGGCCTTGGCCAGTAAGGCCACCGGTTTTCCTATTGCCCGCTGTGCCGCCCGCCTGGCGGTTGGTTTTACCCTGGATGAAATCGTTAATGATATTACAGGTAAAACTGTCAGCTGTTTTGAACCTTCCCTGGACTATGTTGCCGTCAAGGTTCCCCGCTTTGAACTGGAAAAATTCCCATCCGGCTACGCCGAGCTGGGCACCCAGATGAAGTCGGTAGGTGAAACATTGGCTATCGGGCGTACATATACCGAGGCCCTGAACAAGGCTATTCGTGCTGGTGAGTTTGGCTTTTTGGGCCTGGAAGACCTGCCAAGCATTCCGGATGATGAAATCCTGCGGATGACCAAAACCCTGCACCCGCGGCGAATTTTTGCCGCTTATACGCGTCTGGTGCGTGGAGGACGGCGCGAGCTAGCTGCCTTGCAAGCCGATACCATGTATGACCCCTGGTTCTTGCACGAAATGGCCGAGTTGGCGGCGCTAGAGCACCGCTTGCGTTCCGAAGATATGGACGATGAATTACTGATGCAGGCTAAACGTGCTGGTTTAAGCGATTTGCGCATTGCCCGCTTGCGGCGCACCACCGAGGAAGAGGTTTTCGAAATGCGCCAGCAGGCAGGTATTCATGCCGGGTATCACTTTGTTGATACCTGCTCGGGCGAGTTTGCCGCCGACACGCCCTATTTCTACAGCACCTACGGCGAGATAGACGAGGGTGGTCAGGCCTCTCACCCGGCGGTTATGATTCTTGCCAGTGGACCGAATCGTATTGGGCAGGGCCTGGAATTCGATACCTGCTGTACGCTCTCTTCTATGGCCTATCGTCGGCTAGG
>CAZDYA010000084.1:0-6342 GCA_964509515.1 uncultured Spirochaeta sp. | reverse complement strand
GCCCCAGCCCGTACCACAATACGGGGGGCAGCATCAAGCACCAGGCGCCCGTCAACCTGCCTGGGCGGCGTACTGTGCCGCGCCCTTAAATATTCCCTGACCGCCATCCGCATCGCATCTTCGACCGCCAATCGCCTCTGCAAAACACTATCCTGACCACCAAAATACGGGGCCTCACCCGCCCCCTGCATAATAAGCATCCGCCGGCTCGCCCATGAACGCCGCCGTCCCTGCTGTTCATTATCCATTCTGTAATCGATTATGGCATGCAGGATATCATCTTCGGCCCAGGTCTGGCGAACAGACAAGCCATCATCGGACCAGGGAATCTCATGCAGAAGCTCCAACTCCCAGGTCTCTTCGTAGCCCCGTGCGCTATTGGCCGGCACATAGCGAAAAGACCAGCCGTAAATCATTCCAGACAAAACCCACTGCGCCTCTTGCAACAAACGTTGCTGCACCGGCAGATCATACCTTAGCGGCCTCTCCGGCTGCGCTTCGCCAGTCTCCACCAGCTGGGGTAACCCGTCCGGCGGAAATTCGCTCTCATTACCAGCCCACAGCTGGATTGCCAGCACCCCCGCTGACTCCTCCCCCGGGCTTGCCACCGCCGGCCCTGCAAACATGACCAGACCAACCAGCACCAAGATAAGCGAAGAGATCACAGAAAGCCATCTACCCAACAAAGCCTGTTTGGTCATTTTCATACCCCTGCGGCCGCCAGCGCGCCGTCGCCGCCCATCGTTGGCATCTTGGCCCCCGCGCTGCCGCGGCTGTCACACACGCGGCGCCATCTTGGCCCGCGGCGGCGCCGCTGTCGCCCCGCCGCTGTCGCCCCGCCGCTGTCGCCCCGCCGCTGCCGCCCCGGCGACACCGCCGTCGCCAGCTATTCCAGCAGCCGCTTGATGGGATTCATCCGCAAGCGCAGCCAGCAGTACAAGGCCGCAAAGGCAAACCCGGCCAGATGCGTCATGTGCGCCGTATTCCCCCGCCCGCCGAAATGACTGAACAAATCAACCGCGGTATATAGCAGCACCAGCACCCGCGCCGAAACCGGAATCACACCCATGATGTAAAGCATCGCCCGCGGATTCAGCACGGCAAAAACAAACACCGTTCCATAGATCGCCCCGGAAGCCCCAACCAGGTAAACCAGATAGGTCTCGGTGGCCAGATAAAAAAACATCGAAAAAATTCCCGCCAGCAGACCAACCCCAAGGTAGAGCACCAGAAACTCAGTGCTCCCCAGCGCCCGCTCCAGATACTGCCCGAACACAAACAACACCAGCATATTAAAAAGAATATGCGACATCCCGCCATGCACAAACATATAGGTAAACGGCTGCCAAAACATATGGTTATACCAAGTCTCAAAAGGATTCATCGCCAGCACCCGCATCAGCTGCGGCGACAGCATGGTAAAAAAATACACCAAAATATTCAGCCCAATAATCCCGACAACAACATTGTACTGCCGATAGGGAAACGGTTTTTTAATATCCAAAATAGTCACCCATCAAGATTACAGGCCAGTACCAAAACCGTCAATACAGGCGCATCGCCTGGCGGGGCGGCCCGCCAGGCGTCGGTGTACGGCCTGCAACTCCTCGGGCGCCGCAAGCGGCGCGGGCGGCCGGGCTCACTCCCGCTCGCCCTGCCCGCGCCTTGCGCCCTGCGGGGTTTCCGGCCTCCCACCTTGCGCGTAATCCCCGCAGCCGTTACCATTACCCCATGACCAAGCCCAAAACCAACAACCCGCGCAGCACCCCCGACCATTACAGCGAACGAGCCAGAAAGCAGGGCTACTTTGCCCGCTCTGTTTACAAACTCGAAGAAATAAACCAGAAATTCTCGTTGATCAAACCCGGCGGACGCTACCTGGATATGGGCGCCGCTCCGGGAAGCTGGTCACAATACCTGGTGCGCAGCCTTAAGCAGCGCCTGCAGTTGGTCTCGGTCGACATCCAGGAAATGCGCTACCAGGGCCCGGCCGATATCCACACCGTCATCCTGGGTGACATGTATGACCGCACTGTCCAGGAACGCCTTGCCGAGCTAGGTCCCTACAACGCCCTGCTAAGCGATGCGGCTCCCAATACAATGGGCAACCGCCTGGTAGACACCAGCGCATCAGCAGCCATGGCCGAACACCTTATCTTTCTGGCCGATCAGCTGGTCTTGCCGGGAGGTAATTTGCTTATCAAGATTTTTCTGGGTGGAGAGGAGCAGGAATTACTCAAGCAGGTACGGCAAAAATACCGCACTGCCAAGCAATTCAAGCCCAAGGCCTGCAGGAAGGAGTCTTTCGAGACCTATTTGGTGGGAGTAGAGAAGCTGGCCTGAAGCCTGAAAGGCCGGCTTATCAGTACTTTCGCTGCAGAAGGCGCTCAACCAGGGCGCGCAGGCTGGCAGCGGGTGGGATAGGCGGGAGTTTATCAATTTCAATCAAGGCGCGTTGGGTATACCTGGCCGCCTCGGCCTTGGCGGCTTCCATGCCGCCGCTGGCATTCAATATGTCATGTATTCGTCGGCAATCATCGATGGCGTGGCGACAGGGCACCCCCAATTCAGCCAACCGGGAAGCCGCGCCGCGTTCGCAGGCAGCAATTACCGGCAATGTGTAAATACCTTCCCGCAAATCCGTATACGGTGTTTTTCCAAGGCTTTGACTGTCTCCGGTAAAATCCAGAATATCATCGATGATCTGAAACCCCATGCCCAGGTTATAGCCAATGCGGACAAGCCGGCGCTGCACCGCTTTTTTCAGCCGTGCCTCTTCGGCCCCGATCTGCAGTGAGGCCATAAACAAAACCGCCGTCTTGCTGTAAATTCGGCGCAGATATTCCCGCCGGCTGGGCACGGCCTTAAACCCCATCTCCTGCATGGCGCCCGTGCCAAGACGGGCGGCAGTTTTGGCAGCGATTGCCATTGATTGATGGCTGCCAAAGGAAACAAGCTGTTCAAAGCCAAGCGAAAAAAGCATGTCCCCGATCAGAATGGCCTGCCGACTACCTGTCTCTTTATACAAGGCCGTTTGGCCACGGCGCAAGCTGGCTTCATCAATAATGTCATCGTGAATAAGTGCTGCCGTATGGATCAATTCCATGGCAGCGGCCATTCTATACAATCGCTCGGGCAATTTTGCGGACCGACGGCGGCCAGACAGGCAGCCAGGCAGGTGGGCAGCCAGCCACGATAGCGCGCCACGCGGTGGAGCAGCCGCCGGGCTGCCAAAACGGGCGGCAATCAGCAACAAGGCAGGCCTGATCATTTTCCCAGGATTCTGCAATACCTGACGCAACTGCGGCGCATGGGCAAAAGCCTGATTTGCCGCCATGTCGTCAATGCTTTTTTGAACAAGCGCAAGATCGTCCAAGACCAGCTGATCCTGCTGCCAGATTTCATTCATACCATCAATTATTTTAACCGCGGCTCATCAATGTAAAGCCAGGTTTTTTTGGCCAGGCGGGTTCCATTCCACCAGCGCTTTAGTGCGGGCATGACGTAGTGATCGAGCCCCAGGCCCTTGCCTGCACCGCCCAGCATCACAATCGCAGCGGTAAGGTACCACCACAGCTCAACGTTCCCCCAGCCGGAAATAATAAACATGACCCCCATTGCGATGGACACCAGCGCCGCCGGAAAGGTAAAGAGTCCCAGAATCAGGCAGATACCTACCGCCAATTGAGCCAGCACTACCCCGGACTGCGAAAGAAAAGCGATCGTCGGGTGGGCCCCCAAAATATTGGCTGCCACCCAGTTATATATCCCCAGCGCTTCCTTCAGTATTGGTTCACCGTATTCAGATGCAGCGGCAGCTCCATCGGCAGCCGCGCTGGCGGCGGTAGCCGCATCCGGTGAAGCCCCCGAAGTTGCCCCCGTAGCCATAAAATCAACACCCGGCAAATATATTTTGGACAGGTCAACATCGAATATGCCCCCCACTCCCGGGTCCAACCAGCCTTCGGAAACCTTCTTTAGACCTTCCTTTAACCATTTTATTCCAAGAAACACCCGTAAAAAGAGCACCCAATACACCGGCACCTTGGCCGACAGATGCCCCCCGATTATTGAACGTCGCTCGCGGATATTCAAAAACTCATGCTGCAGATAATTCCAGACAGCATTCACGCCAGCCAGGGTGAACAGGTAATGCAGGTTAACCAGATGCTTCATGGCCATAGCTGGAAAGCCCCACATGGAAACACCCATGACATGCGCTATGCCGTATTTGCCGCCAATACTAACCATGTTGCCGTGATAATTCGACTTGAATGGCTTTCTATCCTTCCCCCGAATTTCGGCCAAAATATTATGCGCGGCGGTTTCTGCTGTCTGCAGGGCTGTCTCGACTATCTGGGGAACCCCATGCTCGCCTTCCTGATACCAGATCATATCACCAACCAGGTAGACCCGATCGTGATCAACCGATTGCATGAACTCGTTCACCAGAACGCGGCCACGTTCACCGACAATCTGCCGGTCGCCTTCGCCAAAACGCATATTGGCCATGCCATGGATCCCATCGCGGGTGGTAAATGATCCTTCATCCCGACTGGCCTTCCCCTTGGTCAAACCTATTCGGGCTGTAAAAGCGGAGCCCTGCACCCCAGCCGTCCAGATGAAGGTGTCAGCTTCCAGGCGGCGGCCGTCGGCCAGTTCAATATGAGCCTCCCCCGCGCTGACTATCGGAGAATTAAGCAGGAACTCAACCTTGCGGCGTCGCAAATAGCGCTCGGCGCGAGATTTGGGTTTCTCGGGATAACATGGCAAAATGGCGCCTTGTGCTTCGACAATCAGGATGCTTACTTCGCCCGGATCAATATGATAATCGCGGCAAAGGATCTGGCGCCGTTCAGCCAGCTCTCCGGCCAGCTCAACACCTGTGAAACCTGCCCCGGCGATGACAAAGGTCAGCATCTGCTTGCGTCGATCCGGATCAGATTCCCTGGCGGCCATGCGAAAGCGGTTTTCTACCCTTTCGCGAATGCGTATAGCATCCTCCAGTGACCAAAGGGTATAGCTATTCTCCTGTACTCCGGGAATCCCAAAGAACTCAGGCTCGGCACCTGTGCCAATAATCAGATAATCATAAGTGTATTCTGCATTCTGGCTTATAAGTTTCCTGGCAGAAAAATCAACATCTTCAATGGAATCACACACTACCTTTACGGTAGTACCGGCAAATATTCTTGCAAAGCTAACCTCTACAGAGCCGGGCTCGGTCCGGGAACCTGCAACCTCATGCAATTCGGTCATCAGGGTGTGGTATGGATTCCTGTCGATCAGGGTTATCTCTACATCAGGATTTTTTCGACAGACTTTATTCAGCTTTCTGGCCGCCTCGACCCCAGCGTATCCACCGCCCAGAATAACTATTTTCTGCTTTTTTTCCATAAATTCCCCCTAGCGTGGTATGTATCCATAATACCTTACTATTTTGCTTTGGGAAAGTAATACCTCAAGCCCAAACTTATCTCGGCCACTGCTTCGTGTTCCTGTGAGGGATACCAGATCCAGGCCTGGTTGACCTGACTATCCTGTGAGGCACTATCAATCCCAACTTCACGTGGGGCCTCAAGCCGCAAGGCGTTCAGGCATACGCCAGCGCGAATATCGACACTGCCTACCAATTTGCCCCAGGCCTGCGGAGGGCCGCCCCACAGTCCGGATGCCGTCAGTATTATGCCTTTCTCGAGCAGCTCATCATCCAGATATCTGGTGCCCTGCTGCTCGTGCTGAAACCAGGTTGTGTACTCCCCCCAGGGATTTGCCGGGCTCTGACTACCGGTCAACGTAAACTCCAGGCTGGCATTTACAGCCAGATCGTCGCTGCCTTCAATAGGCAATGAATATTGATTCTCCCAGTCCAGCCGAAAGCCAGCACTGTTTTCACCCAGATACAGCCCAAAATAATTCTTCCGATTGGGAATAGCCTGCATCGAATCCCCACGGGGAAAGCGGGTTTCAGGGTAATATGTATAGCTATACATCAGAACCGTGGCACCCTCGCCCGTCCCGCCGCCAAAGGCCTGAAATGTATACCGAAGGGCACCAGCATGCCAAAGGCCAAAGCTGCCGAGCGGGGTTTCCATTCGGCCGCCAATCATCCAGGCCATCTTGTCGGGGTTTTGAAAATCATCCGGGGCCAGAAAGCGGTTCCAGTTCATGTCATCAACCAACCACTGGGCCTGGACTTCCCAGCCATCCTGCCGGTAAGAACACAGCTTCCCAGGAAAGTCCCTTCCAATGAGCCTTTTCCGTGGATGCCGCCACCGCCGAATCCAGCGGTCTCCCCCACCGCATATAGACCAGGAATGGGATCACCCGCCGGGGTCAGGG
>CAZDYA010000083.1:0-6571 GCA_964509515.1 uncultured Spirochaeta sp. | reverse complement strand
GTACCAGTACCAGGCCGAACAGAATCTGCCTGAACTGCGGCGGAAAGATATTGGACATGCCCAGCAGCCGCGGAAGTTCGGCGGCGGCGACAATCATGGTCGCCCCGAAGATCATCGCCAAGTGGTTGCCCATGCCGCCCAAAACAACCATGCAGAGCACCATGACCGAAAGCATGAAGGTGAAGGTGGTCGGGGTAACGGACTGGTTGTAAACGGCCCATAGGCTGCCAGCCATGCCGGCAAAAAAGGCCGAGCTGCTAAAGGCCACCATCTTGTAAGTGACAACATTGATGCCGACGCTGGAGGCGGCGATTTCATCCTCGCGGATGGCTTCTATGGCGCGGCCGATGCGGCTGCGCATTAGGCGGCGGAAGAACATGTAGGTAAGCAAAACAATCACCCATGTCAGGATCATAAATGGAATCTTGTTTAAGGGCGTGATAGTCAAGCCGAAGAATTCAATCGGCGGAACCCCAATGATGCCGCGAGGACCGCGGGTGACAGCGTCCCAGTTAAGCAGGATACTGCGGGTGATTTCGGCGAAGCCCAGGGTGGCAATGGCCAGATAATCACCGCTCAGGCGTATTGTTGGCAGGCCGATAAGTAGGCCAAGCAGGGTCGAGAACAGGCCAGCGGCTAACAGGCTGCTCCAAAAGCCGAAAGAAAATGTCACCGTCAGGATGGCGGTGGTATATGCGCCGATGGCGAAAAAGGCAGCATGGCACAGGGAAAGCATTCCGCCGTATCCGGTAATGATATTCAGGCTTAATGCCAGAATGCTGTAAATGCCAACTAGGATAATAAGCAAGAAAATAAACTGAATCATTATACCTTCTCCCGGACGCGCTTGCCGAAGAGGCCTTCGGGTTTTAGCAGTAGGATGATGATCAGCGCTGAAAAGGCGATGATATCACGCATGCCGACCGGAATGCCGATAACGGCAACCCCAAAGGTTTCCAACAGGCCAAGCAGTATGCCGCCGACCATAGCGCCGGAAATGCTGCCAATACCGCCAATTACAGCGGCAATAAAGGCTTTTAACCCGGCGGTAACACCCATGGTTGGGTAAACCGTAAAATCAAGGGCTATCAGAACCCCGGCGATACCGGCCAGGGCCGAGCCAATGACAAAGGTCAGGCTGATTATTTTGTTGGCATCAATCCCCATCAGGCGTGCCACATCGAAATCAAGGCTGGTGGCCCGCATGGCTTTGCCCATGCGGGTCTTGTCGATAAACAGTTTTAGAAGAATCATTACTACCAGGCATACAACAAGAATCAAAATCTGGTGAGGAGTAATGGAGAATAGACCTAGTTTGATAGGCTGGTTGGGAAAAGGGTAGGGGAACCGTCGTGAATGGGTTCCGAACAACAAGCCGGAAAGGTTCATAAGGATGATCGAGACGCCAATTGCGGTCAGCAAAAGTGTCAGACGTTTTGCCCTTCTGAGGGGGCGATAGGCAATGCGTTCGATAGTGAATCCCAGCAATGCGCTGGTTGTCATGGATATTAACAGGGCGATAGCAAAGGCAAAAATAATCCATGCCTGGCTTGTGCTGTCACCTGTAAGGGCCAAAAAGGCGAAAAGGCCGATGTATGTTCCTGACATCAGTACTTCGCCGTGGGCAAAGTTAATAAATTTCAGGATTCCGTAGACCATGGTATAGCCCAGGGCGATAATGGCATATATGCCGCCCAAGGTTAGCCCGTTAATGAAGTGCTGGAAGAAATCTGCCATGGGTGCTCCGTCGAAAATTCCCTCCGCAATGATGCGGAGGGAATCTGGTAAAAGCAAGTT
This sequence comes from uncultured Spirochaeta sp., assembly GCA_964509515.1. Taxonomy (GTDB): domain Bacteria; phylum Spirochaetota; class Spirochaetia; order DSM-27196; family DSM-8902; genus Spirochaeta_B. The sequence continues at coordinate 4,774 of CAZDYA010000083.1, read as the reverse complement.
GTACTTTTACGCCGAGGTGGGTTTCCTAGCGGATTTGAACTAACTCGGAACCCTTGATTGAGTATACGCCAACTTCCTTGTATTCAAGGTTTTCGACGGTATTGATTCCGATATTTCGAATAACATCGCCATTGGGGAAGAACGAGATCGCACCGGATACACCAGGGTAATCCTTGACGTTGGCAACATATTCGCGGATCATTTTGCGGTCCAGTTTTAGGGCAGCCTTGTCAGCGTCAGAGGCCTGTTCCCAAGCGTTGACGATAGCGTCCATCATGATGTTGGCACCGTCATAGGCGTTGAAACTGAATCCGTCCGGATCGTCGCCAAAGCGGCTGTTGTAAGCCTTGCGGAAATCATCGGATGTCTGCATTTCGGAATCGCTAAAGATTACACCGTTGCTGAGCTCGCCAGCCAGGTCAAAGATCTGCGGATTGTTAAAACCGTCGGAAGCAAGAATCTGGGCATCGATACCCAATTCGTCGGCCTGCTTCAGGATCTGTGCAATTTCAGCAACATAATTAGGCAGGAAAAGCACATCAGGCTGTGCGGCGCGGATGGTTGTCAGCTGGGTTCTAAAGTCCTTGTCGCCCTGCATGCCGGACTCGAGAGCAACAATTTCGCCACCGAGCTTGGTAAATTCTTCCTGGAAGATCTCTGCCAGTCCCTGGCTGTAATCGTTGCGGGTAAAAAGAACGGCAACCTTGCGTACGCCCATTTCCTTGTAGGCATATTGAGCAGAGACGATACCCTGCAGGCTGTCGGTTGCAACCGTGCGGAAAATATAGTCACCAATATCAGTGACACCAGGTGCTGTAGCCGACCCGGAGATGGTTAGAATCTTTTCTGCCTGGGTTCTTGGTGTGATGGCCAGAGTAACTCCAGAGAAAACCCCGCCGATCAGGCCGGTAATCTTGTCAACGCTGGCAAGCTTTTCGATAGCAGCCTGTCCGCGGGCAACATCCCCCTCGGAATCTTCGATAATGAGTCTGAAGCTGACACCCTCAATAGGATTTTGGGCATTTCGCTCATCTATGGCCATGGCAACGGCCTGGCTCTGCAACAATCCGTAATTGGCATAGTCACCGGTCATCGGGCCAATAAAGCCGATTCGGATTTCATCTGCGGTGGTTTCGCTGCAGCTGGATGCCAGCAGGACAGTTGACGCAAGCAATACAGAAACTGCGATAAGTAACACTTTTTTCATTGTTTCCTCCTTAAATTCTTGTATATGAACTTAGCTTGAATGAGCAAAATAATCAATTACGCATCAATCCCGGAAGACAGGACTATTGCGCTTCTCCCTTTCGATGGTGGTCTGTGGACCATGCCCGGGGAACACAATGGTTTCGGGGGGCAAGCAAAAAAGCTGGGTTTTCACGCTGTTGATCAGCTGTTCATGATCTGCTTCCGGCAGGTTGGTGTTCCCGATGGTTTTGAACATCAGGGTGTCGCCAGTGAATACCAGTTGCTGTGTTTCTTCGTAAAGGCATACGCTTCCGCGTGAGCGGCCCGGGGTATGGATTACTGTCAGATTGGTGTCCATGATTTTGTCCCCGTCTTCGAAAGTGAAATTGGCCTCCGGCAACCGGGTTTTTAGCTCATCAAAAAGCTGTGAGTTGCCGCTCTCCCTCAACAGTTTTTCCTGCACAGAGTAACCATTTTCTCCAAGCAAATGTTGGTCATCGGCGTGAATACCAACCTGAATATCAAGTTCGTATTCTTCGAAGGCTTGCATTAGTCGCACGGTCGCACTAATGTGATCGATATAACCGTGGGTAAAAACGATGGCCCGCGGCCGCATATTGATGGCTTCCAGTTTTTTGATTAGCAGTTCCGGGTCGGCGCCGGGATCAATAAGGATGCATTCCTTCTTGGAGATCGAATATATATATGCGTTTGTATGTGAAGGGCCAACTATTATTCTCTCAGTCATGTTTTTGTAATGTAAGGGATACCATGTTTTTAGGCAATAAGGAGATGAAGCTTTGTCAATTCTGACCATCCTGTCTGTTTTCATTTTTTTCATTCTTGTGCCCGGGCTAGGGGCCTTTTCCGTGCGCCGCCGCTGGCGTTTGGTTCGCGGGCGCTTGCTGGAGGCCGGATGCATGCCAAGGGTTAGCTATCATGATTACACCTCGTGGGAACATGAAACCGGTGGAGGGGTGATTGGTGTTAGACGCATGCTGGCCTGTATTGATGCCGTGGAAGGTGATGATACCCTCTGGGTTTCCAATGCGGAGCTGTCAGCTGCTATTGATATGCATCAGCAAAAGGTGGTGTTGCTATCAGGCGTACAGGATGACTTGCTTGCTGGCGGGATGGATGAACCGGCTGTGTCGCCTGTGGTGCTGCCATGGAAGCGGATGCTGATGATAAGTCAGGGGATGCAGGTGTTTGTATCAGGTTTGTTGTATTCCGAGGGCGGACAGTTGCGCTTTCGGGACAATCCGCAGCAACCCCTGCTGGTTTTTATTTTCGAAGGTGATCCCGGCATGCTGCTTTACCGAGGGGTGTGGAATTCCAGACAGCGCAATGAATACTTTAATCAGTTTACCCCCGGCAGCTTGATACTGGGCAGTGCGGCGCTTATTTTTCAGGCCTTTGTTTTTTTAAGCGATCCAGACGCATATTTCTTGGGTCTGGTGGCGCTTACCATGGGCTTTGTGCCGGTCCTGCCCCTGTTGCCACCCGGGGTGGCAGGGTATTTCCTGTTTAGGCGATTGTGGAGGTATGGCAGACGGCTGCGATCACAGAGGGATTTGCTCAAGGTGCCGGAAAAACTCTGTAGCCAGGGGGAGAAGATAGGATTGACCTGCTGTCTTGACGATGGCAGTGCATCCGATCGAATACAGACTATCAGTCTGGCGATGCATCCGGAAGGTGCGCAATGGCAGCTGATGATCAACAAGACGGACGACCCCTTGTTTATTTCGGTCCGATATCCGCAAAATCCGGCCGGTATCCGCCACAAGTTGAATAGACTTGCTCATTTGGTAGAAGCATTGGCAGTAATTCTGTTTGGTCTGGCACTGGCTGTGAACTGGTATCTGATGTTTGTATTGCTGTCTTATCTGGTGTAGGGACAACTCTTTCAGTTAATTGTCGCCGTCCTTGTTGCGGGCATTGGAATCGCAATTTTCACAATCGGTACCGCAGCCAAAGCAGGTGAAACCGCTTTCATCACGCCATTCAAAGCGCTGTTCCACGCAGGTTTCAACAAACTGAATATAGGCGACCAGTCGTGCTTGGACCAGCGGCGAGATGTGATGTTCCAGGGTTCCGGCATTTTTTTCGGCGATTTCCTCAGGAATACCAAGCACTCTTTTTAGAAAGGTTCTTAATACCGTGTGGCGTTCGTGGATGCTTTCTGCCAGTTCCTGACCTTCGCTGGTTAGCTGAATAGGGCGGTATGGCTGGTATGATATCAGTCCCCTGTCGCTCAGATTGCGCAGGGCGCCGGTGACGCTGGGTTTGCTAACCCCCATCTTCTCGGCTATTTCGGTAGTGTGGGCCTCGCCCCGGCTTGTACTCAGCAAATAGATGGTTTCAAGATAGGTTTCCTGACTTGGGCTGATTACATCCATAATACTACTCCTGTTGGTACTATTCTTTTGCCTTGTTGGCAATTATTTTACACCTTTTCAGTTTTTTGTTGGTAAGTCTTACCCCATTGGCCTTAACATTTTTTACGAGATAGTCCGAAATGGGGAACTCCTGTTCAAGAACCCGCAGGTTTGCCTTGGGTGAATATTCCAGTTTGATGGTGGCGCTTTCCTTGATGGTGACAGCATGCAACTTATCTGATTCCGGGCTTGGGAGCAGGCTGTATTCCTTTTCCTTAATGAACTGTTCGATCTTGAAGCGCTTGATACAGGTGTTGCCTTCACTGGTAGTGAAGATAGCCGTGAAGGTGATCTTTTCCAGCCTGGACTTGTCTGCTGTTCCGCAGAACCAGATGTCGCCAACGTAAAGCTTTTCGGGGGCGTCCACAACACTGTAGCTGCCGTCTTTTTTGATTATCAGGATGCGGTCGAACTCCGATACCTTGCCCACGGCGACCCCGCCTTCGACGGCTGTGCCGACATAGCCGGTCTCGCGGTGAAAGTAGAGGGTGTGTTCCCGGCCGGTAACGTCACGAACGTCGACCTTGTCAAAGCTGGTGATTTTGGTTTTGCGTGACTGGTCGCCCGGGGCTTTTTTCAAAAGCTCATCCAGATAGCCTATGGCGTAATTGGTGATGTTTTTAAGGTGTGCGGCGATTTCCTTTAGGCGATCCTTGATCTGTTGAACCTCGCGCTTGGCTTTTTCGATGTCGTATAAAGAGATGCGGCGGATAGGAATCTTGAGCAAGCGTTCAACGTCCTCGGTGGTAACTTCCCGCTTGATGACGTTCTTGAAGGGTTCAAAGCCTACCTTAACCGTATCGATGACACCCTGCTGGGTTTTTTCTGTCTCGATGCGCTTGTATATCCTTTCCTCGATAAAGATTTGCTCCAGGGTGCGGGCATGCATCAGATCTTTCAGATGGTTTTGTTCGTTTTTTAGTTCCTGGGTCAGTAGCTCAACCAGTTTGACAGCATGATGATCAATTATCTGCGAGACAGTCATCATGACCGGCTTGTCGCCCTTGATTACCAAAAGGTTTACCGAAATAGAGAACTCGCAGTCTGTGTGGGCGTAGAGCTGATCAACCAGATCGGCCGTATATACCCCCTTGGGCAGCTTGATTTCTATTTCGACCTTTTCACCTGTGTAGTCATCAATGCTGGCA
>CAZDYA010000082.1:0-6666 GCA_964509515.1 uncultured Spirochaeta sp. | reverse complement strand
GTGTATATACTGCTGTGCATTTTGCACCATCATTCAGTTTTAACATCACCGAAAACTACTCGCTGCGTGGCAGGATGCAGATTACAATGATACCCAACATGCTTGGAATATCATTCATGGAAGAAACCTATGAAACCGATGGCTTGTTCCAGTACACGCTGTTCCAGCTGGGCGTCAGTCGGCGGTTTTAGTTCGCTGGTATTCGGCCAGGCCTGCCCATGAGCCAATATCAAGCCACCCGGTCTGCAGGGTGTGCATAACAGCCTTGTCAGTTTTCTCCATTACTGCCTTGTCGATGCTGATGGCCGGGCAGTCAGTCAGGCAGTCAGCAGGCAAGCGCAGCAACTGGTGGCTGCCAGCTTTTTGACTGCTTATGCCAGTTTGCGCCAGATGGCAGCAATCATGGACCTTGCCGGCATAAGTCTGCAATTCTTCCAGCAAGGTTTGGGCCTTGAAAAGAAAAATGCCGCTGTTCCAATAATATCCCCCCTGTAGCAGGTAGGCCGTGGCGATTTGTTTGTCGGGCTTCTCGTGAAAAGCTAGCACCTTGCAGCCCGCTAGCTTATCAGGCGGTCCGCAGCGAATATAACCGTAGCCGGTATGTGCCGATGTCGGAGGCACCCCAAACAGAACGATGACCCCGGCCTGGGCATCCGGCTGGGCCTGCCTGACAGCCGCCTGAAAGGCAGCAACATCATCAATAACGTGATCCGCAGGCATGACCAGCATCAGCGCCTCTGGGGGCAGCTGCATGGCTGCCAGAGCGATGGCCGGCCCCGTATTTTTTGATTCTGGTTCAAGCATGACGGTGCAGTTTGCGGTGCCGACCAGGTCCAACTCTTTCAACACCAGATCCCGATGTCTTTGATTGGCAAGCACCATTGCTGCTTCCGCCCCCAGCCCATCCAGCCGGGCAATGGTAGCCCCCAGCATGCTTCGTGAATCGCTGAGGGCAATAAACTGTTTTGGCCTGTCGGGTGTCGAGATCGGCCATAAGCGGGTCCCGGAACCACCGGCCAGCAATACCGGCTGTAGCTTCATCGTAAAAACTATATCAGTAATCTTGCCTGTTACCGAATGCTCTGATAGTCTCTTTTTATGAATTCCACTCCATTTCGGCACCCATTCACCCGGACGGCTCTTTTTTTATTGCTAATAATTATGCTGACAGGCCTCACAGCATGCAGCAGGGATGATGAAAACGCGCCAGCCGATGCTCAGCCAGCCGATGCTCAGCCCGCGCCGGCAGATGGCAGGCCAATGCAGCTTGGCCAGCCGACGACCGATCCAGGCCAGCCGGCGCTAGAACCAGACCAGCAGACGTCATCTGCCCCCGCCGACCCAACACCCGGAACACCCATCTCACCGACCACCGGCGCCCCGATACCGGGACAGGTTGAGCCATCCGCTCAAAGAAGAATGCAGCCGGTACGACGAGCAGAAAATAATGCCACCCTGTCTCCGCCTGACCAGGCTTTCCAGCTGCTGTGGATGGTTGCCCACGAGAGCCAACCAATATATCCGATGGATACAGGCATGGATGCCCTCCAGATTCAATCACACCCGGCCATTAACACCCTTGACAAATTCTTTGCAGCCCTGCGACAAGGTCAGCTGTGCAACGACTGCGTCGACGAAGCCGACCGTTTTTCTGTAGAACTGGCGCTGGAACCAGCCCTCCGCAGGCAGATTACCGTTACAGATCAGCGCCTTGGGGCCTTTCAGCAAAAGGATAATGCCTTGCATATCCCGATCAGGCTTTTTACCAACCAAACCTCGGCGGTGGGCATGCTCTACGTTCATCGCAGCGCAGAAAGTTGGCTGGTTCAGGACATCTCTTTCCCCTGGGAAAAACTGATTAATCCTGATCCGCCAACGATCTTCACCCCCAGCGGGCGCCACTGGTCAGCGGTGCCATGAACAGCGGATCAACAGAGGTCTATGTTGCCCTGAAAACCGTTTTGCGAGACGGCACCCTGGTGTCGGTAAAACTACCCCAAAGAGAGCCATTCGATGCCTCTGTTTCGGCAGTCAGCCGCAGCTACGCCGATCTGAATTGCCAACTGGGGAAAATACCGGATAACCAGCTGGGGCTAATCAGAATCGCCTTTCCCTTTCAGGGAGGGCTTTTGGAGTTTACCACCACCGGAGGACTGCAATCAGCTGGCTGCCTGCGAATTAACATCGATACTAGCGGCCACCGTGATCCTCATCCTGACCTACCCAGCCTGCAAGCCCTAAGCAATATCTTCCAGCGGCCTTCCAGGCTGCCGATATCAAGGCTGCCATCCTTGCTGACCAACATCAGGCAGGCCATCCCGACGGAGGTTGAGCACAAGATTTCCATCCTGCCGGCTCCCGCCGATTTTTCACAACCGCACGTTCAACTTGCTCATATGCTACCCCATGCCCCCGGCACTTTCTGCCTGCCGATTGATCACTCCGCCGACCCCAGCCCCCAGGACATTCGGATCAGCGCCGCCTTGCCAGGAATACTATGCGGCTGGATTGAAATAATTGGCCTACCACATGCCCAACTGCCAGACTTCCTGTCACGGATGAGTATTTGCGCGCTTGCAATTGCCCATACCCTGCTATTGCCGACTTTGGCCGACAGTAGCAAGATTGACAGCATGACACTGTTGGACAGCCCGGGCGGCAAGCTGGTATTCCTGGCTGCCAATGACATTGCTAGCGGCAAATATCCGAATATCAAACAAATATCACAAGGCTTCAGCCTTGATTCACCGCTGGGAACCTACACCAGCTTATCCCATTAAGCTCCGCTATTGTATATGCCGATAGTAAATGCGGAGAAGTTGCCATGTTTTATGCCTTACTGGAAGTCCGTAGCTACCGTCAGCTACAAAAGATCAACCCTGAATTAGCGGCCACCATCGACAAGGCCATTCATTCCCATTTTCACGGAATATCCTCCGAGTGCCCGACTCAGAGCACCGGCTATTTTCTGTTCAACTTTGACAGCCGCAATACAGCAGACATAGAAAAAATGGCGGCCGCCGTATACGCCCTGTATCTTCAACTAAAAGAAATACAAGCCCATCTAATGGGTTTTACCCTTCTTTTGGATACGGCTAACCAAAACGACCAAATATCGGTTTTTCGCTCAATGCGCAATACCATGCTTGAATGCGTCGAAGACAACCGCCTCTGGATACATAACCGTGCAGCGACAGCTCTGGAATACCTGTTTACCTGCACACCGAAGCAAGGCAACCTGATTCTTGTTGAGGAAGCCAAACAGCGTCAACAAAGCTCCGATGGTTATCCCAAGTTCAGTATGGACAAGGAAATCAGTCGCAGCCTGAAAAATGCTCTTGGCAGGTATTTCGCCAATAACTATAATCCGGCCGCACTATGGGTGCAATCCAGATACCCGCTGGATCTGTTCGAGACCCTCTGCGACGCCGGCAAGGCTGTTCTGGGCGCCGACTACCCCGATTGCATGTTGATGCTGGAAGTATGCGGCCAACCACCATATATCAACAATCTTGGCATAGATCCCCATTACCGCGGGCTTTCAGATTTTCCCGAAAAAATTGCCCCCGAATATCTAGGCATACAGCACGAAAGGTCAGGCCTGCTAAGCGGCTCCGAAACAAAACAACCCCTTCTATTCTCGGAAATGCCGTTTTTCACAAGCCTGTCACGGCTCCATAACACCCTTGAATTTCGCTTGCAGAACGCTGAATACCGCGGCAAGCCCCTGATCTGCATGCTCATCTCTGATGAGCCTCGCCATCAACAGGTCAAGCAAATATTCCAGGAAGCCGCCAAAATACTCTTAAACGGTGCTAACGGAATCCCGGTTATCGTCTGTCCAACCGAAGCCGGCTCCTTGTCGGGTATCGACTGCATCGCCTGTACACCCCTTGACCACCCTCGCCTTGCCATGAAATCAGCAGCGCAACGCTATTGGGAACAGGAAAGCAAGGATGGTATCTTTGAATTACTCTCACATCTTGACTACCCTTCACTGATAGTCCTTTGGGTACTGCACCACCTTGGCGGACACTTTCCATATGCAACCGTTTCCAGACTGATGCAAAGCCTGAACATTCCCCCTCTAATGCTACCGGAGATTTGCAAGCAGCTAGCCTTCTCTGGCCTGCTGATATCAGAAACAGTTTTGCGCACTACATCACCTGATATGGATTCGCACCTCTCTGAACACATTTCCCCAAGTAGCCGGCAATCCATTGCCGGAAGCATCGCGCACTTTCTGCAAGAAGAAATCAACAGGGGCGATCTTGCAATTACCATGCCCTTGCTGAATCTTGCACATGATATACTGTCAGCAGAGCAGCGCCTTGAATGGTTTGCCGAGATTACCCAGCAACTCATCTGGAACAACAGAACCACTGAAGCCCACGAATTATTGCACTCCAAAGCCGCCTTTATTGGAATGAATCTGCCAGCACATACCGCCGAACGCTTTCGCTGGCTGCTCTGGGCCAGAAAGACTCAGCTACTGATTTTTCAAGGTGAATTCGCCGAGGCCAAAAGAATGACAGCCGCAATGCCAGGGTCGCTGGACAAATCAAGCATTCAGCCTGGCACCAAGGGTCGGGTGCTGCTTGAAATGTCAAGAATACAGTACGCCGATGGAGATTTTGTCAGCGCCATTCTGCACGCCAAGAATGCTATCATGGCCTTTCAGGAAAGCCACAACCGCAGCGGAACAGCCGAAGCGCACAGCATAATTGCCCTTGCCAAACTTGCTCAAGGCAATCTGGTAGAGGCCATCGACTACCTGCAGATATCATCAGACCTGGTGTCTTCCCGACGCCAAAGCATCCTTTTTACCCATATATCATCGTTGCAGGCGGTTTTCCTGTTTCTTTATGGCAACTATACCCGCTGCGGAAAGATAATTGACGAATTGCTTTCCGCGGCCGAGGCCACTGGCTGGATACAACACGCGCTTTGGCTACATTGGCTTCAATCGCGAATAGCCTTTGAACTTGGAGACTATGAAGGAGCACGGGCTCTTTTTCAGCGCACTCGCTGCCTGGCCAGAAACTGTGGTAACGAAATGGTGCTTGCCAGCTGCGCTGCCTGGTCTACCCGCTGTATTACCTACACAGGACATCCGGTACAGGCCGCGCGACTGCTGGCCCAATACGAGCCAAACCCGGAGAGCCTGCTCTTTTTGGGCGAAGCCCAGTTTATGGCCGGCGAGCTGACCCAAGCCGATCAAACACTGCATAAGAGCCTGATTCTATGGCAACAGGACAAGCGGCAGCGCCCGCCAGTATACTCAGCAAGCTTGGTACACGGCTTTAATCTGGTAGAAGATATTGCCTTCGGCAACGGTGACACAGGCTACTCTACTGGTCAAATGCTGGCCCAAGGTTTGCGCTCAGCCGTAGCCACCAGACTGCATGAAGCTGCCAGCGAAGATTTTGCCATCAACCTGGAAACCATGCGAAAAATGGTCAGAAGCAGGGCTATCAGTCAGTACGACCCGCAACTGCCAATTTATGCGTACCTGTACAGCCAGGCCCTGGAACAGCAAGGCGAGGACAATGACGACCCTAATGCAATAATTGGCAAGGCGGCCAAACAACTGCAGGAACGCAGCACCAGGATTGAAAATCCTCAGCAAAAGATTGCCTTTCTGCGCAACAACTACTGGTCACAAAGCCTTCTGCAGGCTGCGCAGGCCAGCAAGATGATTTAGGCGGCGGTGCTTGACCCATTACGCAGTTTCTGATATTTTCTGTCGTTATACAGAACACGGTGGCGTAGCTCAGTCGGTAGAGCAAACGGCTCATATCCGTTCGGTCAGGGGTTCAAGTCCCTTCGCCACCATAAAAAGGCTGTCCTTAGGGACAGCCTTTTTTTTTACCTGGCATAAACCGGTTCAGATTAATCCAGTTCGCTGGTAAAGCGCTTGATTTCCTGAACAAACTCTTCGACATCACTAAAGTTTCTGTAAACGGAAGCAAAGCGAATGTAGGCCACCCTGTCCACCTGATAAAGCTTTTCCAACACCATCTGGCCCAAGGCCGAAGCCGCTATCTCGTGGTCACTGCCGCCCTGCAGGCTGGCCTGATCCTCCAGATCGTTTATGATTTCCTCGATATCGCCCTGACTTATATTGCGTTTTTCCAAAGCACGGTGAATCCCCCGCTCCAGCTTTTCACGGCTAAATGGTTCGCGGCGGTTGCTTTTTTTGATTATCATCAGCTGTTTTTCAACGATACGTTCATAAGAGGTAAAGCGGAATCCGCACTTGGTACATTCACGACGGCGCCTGATAGATTCACCGCTGGCAAGCGTACGCGATTCAATTACACGGTTTTCCATACTGTCACAGCGGGGACATTTCATAATTAACTATACCGACTCTTATCGCCAACGACAACACCCGGAAGACCAGTGCAAACCTGACAGCATCGAATGGACAGCAAACCGGGTTTTGAGGTAGTTTAAGGCATGAGCGCAAGCAATTCTGATCATTCACTGATACGCAACTATCTGGATGCTGGTTTCTCTAATCCCATCAGAGATCCACTGTGGGGACATATCTATCTGGACCAGGCCATGCTTGAACTTTTGCACAGCGCCCCGCTTCAACAGTTAAACAGAATCCGACAGCTTGGACCAACCTATCTGATATACCCCGGGGCAACCCATACC
>CAZDYA010000081.1:0-6672 GCA_964509515.1 uncultured Spirochaeta sp. | reverse complement strand
GCCCGAGAGGACTCGAACCTCCGGCCTTAAGATCCGCAATCTTACGCTCTATCCAGCTGAGCTACGGGCACATTTTTTTACAACGGAGGAGGAGGGATTCGAACCCTCGGTACCCGTTAAAGGCACAACTCCTTAGCAGGGAGCCCGATTCAGCCACTCTCGCACCCCTCCAGTAATCAACCCACCCGCGGCGCCAAGCGTCACGGAGAGAGTGGGATTCGAACCCACGGAACCTTGCGGCTCAACGGTTTTCAAGACCGCCACGTTCGACCACTCCGTCATCTCTCCAAAGGCAAGTAGTTAGCGAATATAGCCAGCAATCCAAAAAAAGTCAAGGCCGTGCCCCGCGCCGGCAATGTCAGCCCAGCCGCTACAGCCCCGCCAGCCCCGCCAGCCCCGCGGGTCGCACTGTCCGGGGGTTCCGCCGGCGGCTTGCCGCCGGCAGCCTTCGGCTCCCCTCCCATTGCTCACGGATTGTCTGGCAATATCAAATCAACCAAACGGTTTAAATCTTCAAGCGAGAAATAGCTGATTTCCAGCCGCCCCTTTTCCTCGCTACCGTTTATCTGCACTTTTGTTCCCAGCTGCACAATCAAGCGTTCTTCAAGATTCAACAATGCTATCGTTTTACGCACCTCGCCGGCCCTGGATTTATCCACCGCCCCGGCAGTGCTGCCTGCTCCACCGTTCACACCGCTTGCCGCAGGCTCTGCCCCGCTTGCGGGGGCCGGCGCCGCATCCAGACTGCCGCCACGCGCCAGCGTCTCGGCCTGCCTTACCGACAAACCCTCGGCCATAATCCGCTCGAACAGTGCCGCCATGGCCTCGTCGCTGCCAGCCTGCAAAATCGCTCGGGCGTGCCCGGCCGACACCTGGCCGCTATCCAGCGCCGCCAGCACCTCCGCCGGCAGTCGCAACAGCCGCAGGGCATTGGCAATGGTAGAGCGGTTTTTACCCAGCCGCCCAGCCAACTCTTCCTGGCTCAAACCGGATGATTCCAGCAAGCCCTTGTAGGCCCGCGCCTCTTCGACCGGCGACAGGTCTTCACGCTGAATATTCTCAATCAGCGCAATCTCCATTTTCTCTTCTTTTGTAAATTCCCTTACAATTACCGGGACCGTCTCCACCCCGGCCATTTTGGATGCCCGAAAGCGCCGCTCGCCGGCAATAATCTCATAGGTCCCGTCGATCCGCTGCTCAACCAGCAAGGGTTGTATCACACCCTTTTCGCGGATCGAATCGGCCAGTTCCTGCAAGGCGGCCTCATCAAAATGGGTTCGCGGCTGATCCGGATTGGCCACTACCTCCGACAAGGCCACGGTTAGTACCCCGCTGCCGCCAGCCGGCTCATCTGTTACCGCGCCCATCAGGGCGTCCATGCCTCGACCCAATCCTCTTTTAGCCACGATCCAGTACCTCATGTGCCAATGCCCGATAATTCTGCGCTCCCACGCAACCGGCATCATATTTATTTATCGGCACCCCGTGCGAAGGCGCCTCGCTCAATCTTACATTACGCGGAATAATGGTCGAAAAAACCAGGCGACCAAAATGGCCGATAACATCACTGACGACTTCCTGAGCCAATTTGGTACGTGAATCATACATGGTAAAAAATACTCCGCCGATCTTCAGCTTTGTATTAAACCGCTTTTGTACCATGCGGATGCTTTCCAAAAGCTGGGTAATCCCCTCCATGGCAAAAAACTCACATTGCATCGGAATAAATACCTCATCAGCTGCCACCAGTCCATTCAGGGTCAAAAGTCCCAGGGACGGGGGACAATCAATAAAAATATAGTCAAATTGTTCGCTCAGGGGCTGCAAAGCCGTCCGCAGAAAAAACTCCCGCCGGGGCTGATCAACCAGTTCAACACTAGCCCCTGCCAGATGTGAATTGGTAGCAATTATGCTCATGTTATCAACAGGAGTAGCCTGAAGCGCATCCTTGGGAGATACTTCCTCACTCATCAATTCATATATCCCTGGCCTGGTTTTATCCGCGCCAACGCTGCTGGACAAATTCCCCTGCGGATCAAAATCGACCAGCAATACTTTTTTTCCTGCCTCAGCAATATAAGAACCCAGGTTAACCGCACTTGTCGTTTTACCAACCCCGCCCTTCTGGTTTGCAAATACAATAATCTCCGCCATAATGAAACCAAGTATAGAATTTTTAACCAACCGTGTCAGGTAGCAAGCCGCAAACACAGTAAAAAGAATTTGCAAACCGTGGCACAATCATTTAGATTTAACAGATAGTTGCCGATATTACTCCAAGAGGACAATTGATGGGAAGAAAAGCAAACTGGCTGGCACAAAAAGAAGTAATGAAACATTTCCCCAAGGTTGAATTGCATCGGCATCTGGAAGGTACATTTTGCCTTCCAACCCTATTTCGAATAGCCAAGAAAAACAAACTTGACCTTTCGCATAACTTCGACGAGTTTAAAAAACAGGTACAGTTTCCTCGCGACTCAAAGCCAGACTTCCTGACCTTTCTATCCAAGTTCCGTACCGACTGGTATCGCTCTCTCAAAGATATCGAAGACATTGTTTACGACTCCGTATATGAAATGTCGCAGGATGGGCTTTTTTATATCGAACTGCGTTTTTCACCTGAGCACTTCGCCCTGCAAAACAATTTTGACCGCATGAAAATCACCAAGCTGGTTATTCACACTGCCAACCAGGCAGCAACCGATGCCGGCTTTGTAATCCGTTATTTGCTTACCTTCAACCGCAGCAAACAAGACCAACATGAAATGCTGGCACTCTATAATCAGATTAAAGAACTTCTGCTGCCGGAAATAGTTGGCATTGACCTGGCCGGCGATGAAACCAATTACCCCCCCGAGCAATTCACCGAGTTTTTTGCCCAGGTGGCCGCAGACAAAAAATACGGCATTACCATTCATGCCGGCGAAGTCACCCCGGCGCAGCAAATCTGGTGTGCTATCGACGAACTGCATGCCAACCGCATCGGACATGGTGTTGCAGCCATCAATGATCCCAAGGTTCAAAAAGAGCTGATTGACCGCGACATATCGCTTGAACAATGCATCACCAGCAATTATCAAACCAATAGCTGGGCCGACGAACCACATCATCCCTTTGGCCGCCTGTTCCGAGCCGGAGTTCCTGTAACACTGAATAGCGATGATCCCTTCATTCAGGATACCGATCTGACCGATGACTACGTTAAGGCCGTAAAATATTTCAATCTGGATGTTAAGGATCTGGCCGCCATCAATCACACAGCGATACGCACCAGCTTTCTGGCACCTACCGAAAAGCGACAGCTAGCCACAGCCTACGATGCACGCATCGAAGAATTTCTGACCAAGCACGCACCAAAACTGATGTAAATCTGCTTTGGATTAATTAGTTGTAAACTCGATATTGCCGGCGCTTAAATCAGAGATTACCCGGCAAAATGCATTCACCAGGGTCTTCTCGATCCGATACCGCAAATATACATCCACTTCAAAACGTTCTTCGACAAGCTCGGCACCAATTTCCTGTGCTGCCCGTGCCACGGCACCATGCAGGGAATACGGAACAGCCGCCTCCAAATCCACCCTGTCCAACAAGGGGATCAAGGTAGCTGCTTCGATTACCGACTTGGCAGCATCGCCATAAGCCCGCACCAGACCCCCGGTCCCCAGCTTGGTACCTCCAAAATAGCGCACAACAGTTATCAAGGCATTCGTCAAATTGGCGCCCTGCAGAACATCCATAACCGGTCTCCCAGCTGTTCCCTTCGGTTCACCGGCATCCGTCATGCCCAAAATTTCTCTTTCATATCCGCCCAGGCAAAAGGCATAAACAATATGAGTGGCTTTTTCATGATTGGTTCGCAGTGTTGCCAGGTATTCATCTACCTGGCTGCGCTTTTCGGCGGGAACAAGGCTCGCAAGGAATTGCGAGCGCTTGCATTCAATTCCGGCGGCAGCTTCGGCCGCCGGAACCATTAATACATGTTTCACGTGAAACAATCCTATTCTTCGGCGGAATCCTCTTCCGAAACAGAGCGGTCGACCGCAACTACCATATCCGGAGGCGAAATATCCACCAGCTTGTATCCTTGCGCAGCGGCACCCATTGCCCGCAAGCCTTCAATCGCCAGTTTAACGGTCTTTCCCTGATGTGTTATGCAGACAACCTCATCGGTTTCCTCTACCGCGATAACACCAACAACTTCCTGGCTCACTTCATTTACCGGCATACAGCGCTGTCCGCCGGTGCCCCTTCCATGCGGCAAGAATTCGGAAAACTTGATGCGCTTACCCTTCCCGACGCCATTTATAATCAGCATATCGCGGGATTCATCGACAACCAGGCTGCAGGTTAATTCATCCTGAGGCTTCAGATTGATTCCTCGAACACCCATGCTGGTGCGCCCGCTTGGGCGTATTGTCTGTTCATCAAGCCTCAATGCCTTGCCATTACGGGTAAAAAGCATCAATTCCTGTTCGCCGGTAGTAAGCATGGCATTGCGCAGTTTGTCACCATCCTTCAAACTTATGGCTCGAATACCCCTGGTTTTGGCATTCACAAGATCCTGAAGCACTACCTTTTTGACCATCCCGCGCGCTGTTGCCATACAAACATAGGCCTGATCACTGAAAACGCTGAACGGCATTACAGCCTGAATGTCTTCGTCGGCCGAAATCTGTAGCAAGGCCTTGATATGCGTACCTCTGGAACTGCGACTTGCTTCTGGAACCTCCAGCACCTTCAAGTAAAAAGCCTGGCCTTCGCTGCTCAGGAAAAGTATGTAATCATGGGTGGAAGCAATGAACAACTGGTTGATTACATCATCATCATGCATGTTGCTGCTGGAGCTGGCGCCCTTAACATTCGTGGTTTTATAGGTGCGGTAAGAATTGCTGGGAATTCGCTTGATATAGCCCTTGCGGGTCATAATCACAACCATCTCCTGTTTCTGAATCAAATCCTCAACATTGATTTCCTTGATTTCTTCCGAAACAATCTCGGTTCTGCGATCATCACCAAAACGGTTGGCCAGTTCCTGGCTTTCTTCCTTTATCAGATTCAATATCTTGTGCGGATGCGCCAGCAGATCACGCAAATAAGCAATCAGCTTTCGTATCTCTTCCAGTTCCTCGACAATCTTGCGGGTTTCCAGACTGGTCAGCTTCTGCAAGCGCATATCCAGAATCGCCTGAGCCTGAATTTCGCTTAAGGCAAAGGCCTTGATCAGGTTTTCCCTTGCTTCTGGAACCGTAGATGATTCCTTGATTATTCGGATAACCTCATCGATATTATCCAGGGCGATCTTTAAGCCAATCAGGATATGCTCACGCTCTTCAGCCTTGCGCAAGTCAAACCGGGTCCGTCTTTCGATTACCTCTCTCCGATGCTCTACAAAGGCAACGATCATATCCTTCAGGTTCAACACCTGTGGGCGTCTGTCGACCAGTGCCAGGGCATTCACATTGAAATTAGCCTGCAGCTGGGTATGGGTAAACAAGTGATTCAAAATAATTTTGGGGCTGGTACCCTTTTTAAGCTCGATAACGATCCGCATGCCGTCGCGGTCAGATTCATCGCGCAGATCGCTGATGCCCTCTACCCTTCGGTCACGCACAAGCTCGGCAATGCGGACAATCAGATTGGCCTTGTTCACCTGATAGGGAATCTCGGACACAATAATCACATCGCGACCGGTTTTAGTCTCATCAATGGCAAACCGCGCCCGCACAGGAATGCGCCCCCGGCCAGTCATATAGGCCTGACGTATCCCTTCCGTACCGTAAATAATCCCGCCTGTAGGGAAATCAGGCCCTTTAACGTATTGCATCAAACCTTCGATGCTGATTTCCGGATCATCAATATAAGCACATACCGCCGCAATCACCTCACGCAAATTATGTGGCGCGATGTTGGTCGCCATACCAACCGCAATACCGGTTGCTCCATTTACCAACAAATAAGGCAATGGTGCCGGCAAGACTGATGGTTCCTCGGTTGAATCATCATAGTTCGGGATAAAATCAACGGTTTCTTTTTTAATATCCCGCAGCATCTCATCACCCAAAGCCTTAAGCCTGGCTTCGGTATAACGCATCGCGGCGGGGGGATCACCATCCACAGATCCAAAGTTACCCTGTCCATCTACCACTGGATAGCGCATGGAAAACTCCTGCGCCAGTCGCACCTGGGCATCGTAAATACTTTGATCACCATGCGGATGGTATTTACCCAAAATGTCACCAACAATACGGGCACTCTTCTTGAAGGGTTTATCATGGCGCAGGCCCATATCGCCCATGGAATACAGAATGCGGCGATGCACCGGTTTTAATCCGTCCCTTACATCTGGCAAGGCACGGCTGACAATAACCGACATCGCATAGGTCATATATGAACTGGTAACTTCGTCCTCTATCGCAACGGGTATGATTCTGCCGCCGCTGCTATCAAGCTCTTCCGTCATCGGATCGCTCCTTTTCACTATTGTTTGTCACTAGACATCAAGGTTCTCAACCATCAATGCGTTTTCTTCGATAAACTGCCGACGCGGGGCAACATGTTCACCCATTAGGCAGCTGAATATTTCCTCGGCCTCAACAGCATCCTGCATCTGAATCCGCATCAGGCTCCTGGTTTCCGGGTTCATGGTTGTTTCCCACAACTGATCAGGGT
>CAZDYA010000080.1:0-6756 GCA_964509515.1 uncultured Spirochaeta sp. | reverse complement strand
TTTATTCATTAAGGGAGAATACATTGGGCTACAATGCCATATATACGGTGGATGGGCAAGCCCATAACGGTCGGATATGACCCTGATATACGTTTTACCAGTGCCCCTCCCAGGCCCTGGATACGGTATCCGCCGGCAGCCTCCTGCCATTCTTCGTGGTTAAGATATGCCTCTTTCTGCTGTTCGTTTAGCGCCAGCAGCTCGACCTCGCTACTGTCAAAAAAGCTTTGCGGTTCTGCAAGTATGGATGTGTCAGAAAGAGGAAGAAGGTAAACCCCTGTATATACCGTGTGGATATTTCCGGCCAGAAGATCGAGGAAGGCTCTGGCTTCTTTTCTGTCAGCTGGTTTGCCCATAATACGGTGCTGGCAGACCACAATGGTGTCAGCCGTTAGCAGAAAATCAGCAGAATGCGAGTGATCTTCGCCATAAACCTTTAACCAGTCAGTTGCCTTTCTTTCGGCGATGTCTTTTACTGCTTCCTCGGGGCTGTGGTTTGGCGATATGGTTTCGTCGGTTTCAACTGGCAGAACGGTAAATCGGAATCCCATTTGACTCAGTAGTTGTGCCCGCTGCGGGCTGCGTGAAGCAAGGATCAATGATGGAAAAGTCATATCCGTACTCTAGCTGAAATGGGATTGACAGTCACCATGAAAAGTAGGAATCTTCTCTGGGTCCCATGCGGCCTGTTTCGGGCAACTAGCTCAGCTGGATAGAGCGTCAGCCTCCGGAGCTGAAGGTCGTGGGTTCGAATCCCGCGTTGCTCAAATGATCAATCAGCCAAAAGCAATAAATCAACCAAACCGGATAGTTCCCTTTGTAGCGGCCTTGTGCCTGTTTTTTGCTGCCATCGAATTTATCATTCCCAAGCCTGTGCCATTTCTCCGCCTGGGATTGGCAAATCTCCCCTTGCTTCTGTTTCTGGATAAACTGCCTCCCAGATCATTGTTTGCTATCGTTTTGTTGAAGGTCTTCGGTCAGGGGATCCTGCATGGCACCCTGGCATCATATGTTTTTCTTTTTTCACTTGGCGGTTCTCTGGCTGGATTGGCAGCCATGTTGTTAACTCAGACTTTGTCTACCAACAGGATATCCATGGTGGGAATCAGTATTGCCGGTGCTCTGGTGAGCAATGTGGTTCAGCTTGCCTTGTCGGTGCTGCTGGTTTTTGGCCAGGGGGCATGGATTATAGCCCCTGTATTTTTATTGGCAGGTACTATTGCCGGTTTGATTGTTGGCATCGTGGCTTTGTATTTTCAGCGAAATTCCCGTTGGTTGGCAGCGTTTGCTATGGGTGGTTGTGCGGACAGCGCCGCTGTTTTTGGCAAACCGAAGTCCGATAGCCAGCCTCCCGCCGATAACAACTTGCCTTTGCCTATAGCCGCCAAACCATGGTTGCAGCGCCATGTGAAATCAGCCCATATCTTTGCGGTGGCGGCTGTTTCGCTTGTCGCTTTTTTGCTGCAGGCTAACCTGTGCCATCGCTTTGCCATGCTGGCCGTGTTTTTCATGCTGGCTTTTTTGAATGGAAAAAAAATACGATTTTTGTTTATGACGATAATGATGCTCTCCATTGTATTCTTTCATTTATTACAACCGGCCGGGCTTGTGATTTATCAGTTCGGTCGTTTTCCGGTAACCAGCGCTGCCCTGAGTAGTGGGGTAAGCAAGGGGCTGACAATTCTTGGGATGATTGCTGTTTCATTATTTGCTGTTCGTTCTGATATGCGCCTGCCTGGTTGGGCCGGAAGTATTCTTGGGCGTACGCTACTGTATTTTGAACGTATTCTGGAATATCGTAATCGTATTCAGTGGAAATCTTTTGTTGAGTCGGTCGATTCCATGCTCTATAGTCTTTATGACTTTGACGATGTAGGCGAGGCTTCCGAAAGGATGAATGCTGCAGAATCCGAAAAGACTAGCTTGCCTGGTTTTTTCTGCTGTCTTGGTTTGCTGGTAATAAGTGTTGTGCCGATAGTCATTTTTACATTTCTGGGGTAATATGCACTTATGGCACGCAGAAAGTTGAGTGTACCGAAACATGAATATGTAAATGGGTATCTGGTGCGTCTGGAGGAT
Source organism: uncultured Spirochaeta sp. (assembly GCA_964509515.1). Taxonomy (GTDB): domain Bacteria; phylum Spirochaetota; class Spirochaetia; order DSM-27196; family DSM-8902; genus Spirochaeta_B. Next base: position 4,677 of record CAZDYA010000080.1, on the reverse strand, counting down.
TTATCCTTTGATCAGGCCGAATCAGTAATAGCCTTTAAGCGTCGAAATCCAAAGCTGGGATACGGTGAGATTGCCTTGTTGCTTGGCTATGTTGACCGCAAGAGCTCAGATGATGATTCTGCACAGCTCAATCTGGGTTATGAAAGTGATTTTGATCAGGAAGATCTTGAGATGGGGGTCAGAGATTGAGGCCTTCGCCGGTCTTTGGAAAAGTCTGTTGCATCCTGTTTTTGTTACCTTTCTTTGTGCATGCACTGTCCGCCGATTCTGGTATTATTGAGCGGCAATCAAAATCCTATTCCGCTTATCCCGAGTTGTTATTGTTTCCGGCTGACTGGAAAGCATCATCCTTGCATCGTGCATTAGAGCAGATTAGTCCTAATGAATCGCTCGAATTATTTTATCGTGTCAAACTTCCAGGCTCCTGGGCTGGGGGAGATACAAAGGCCAAAGAGCTTCTGGTTCAAGCCATGCTTGAGATAAGCCGTTTGGATAATTTGCCATACCCTGGCCAAGAGAATGAAGAACAGCCTGAAATTCTTTTTCATGAAGCGTATGTAGTAAAAGAAGTGGGCGATTTGCTCCCTTCGTACAATCCCGTTTACCATCCTGAAGCCGATGGCTACCAGTTTATTGCATATCTGGATGATAACGATTACGGTGACCTGTATCTGCTTGTCAACGTTCAGCGTGACCAGAGAATTTCGGTTGTTTTGCATAATGGTAACCGAATAAGCTATGGCTTTGTTCCATTGGTCTCGCCCGGATCGATGGTATTATATATTGAATGCGAACCGGCAGAGGAAGAAATTCTTTTGTATGCAGTTGCTGCTATCGATGCTCCTGGTGCGGGTTTGCTTGGATCCTTGGTCAGAAGGCAGTTAAGGGATCGTTTGGAGGCCATGGTTGCCTGGTTGATTCCATCAGCTCAGCCTTGACACTGAATGCTCAATCATCTAATTTTAACTGATACAGTTGAATGGAGGGAACTATGCTAATTGCATTATTGATTCTCCTTCCTATCGGCGGTGTACTTCTAGGTTGGCTATTTCGTTGGCTATATGCCAAGTTTCAGCTCTCCTCGCTTGAACAGCGGGCAGAGAGGCTTAAACAGGAAGCAGTAAAGGAAGCTGAGTCGATAAAGAATCAGCTTCTGTTGGAAACTAAAGATGAACTTATTGAAGAACGAAACGAACAGGAAAAAGAGTTTCGCGAACGCCGGAGTGAGCTTCAGCGTTTCGAGCGACGGCTACTTCAAAAAGAGGAAAACCTAGAAGCAAAGATTGAGCAGGTAGAACGCCAGCAGCAATCATTCACCGACCGTGAGAAGGCGTTACAGGATAGAGAAACAGGTATTCAGCAGCAGGAAGAAACCTTGCGAAATGAGCTGGAACGTGTTTCAGGTTTGACAGTTGATGAAGCAAAATCTTTGATCCTCAAATCTCTGGAAGACGATGCCAGACATGAGGCTCAGGGTATGATTAACAAGATCGAGGCCGAGGCCCGAACCGTTGCTGACAAGAAGTCCAGGGATATTCTGGTTACGACAATTCAGCGATTGGCTAGCGAGGTAAATGCCGAGGTAACAGTTACTTCAGTCAGTCTGCCCAACGATGAGATGAAGGGTCGCATTATCGGCCGCGAAGGGCGGAATATCCGTACACTGGAGACCCTGACAGGGGTTGATGTCATTATTGACGATACACCCGAGGCCGTTGTTGTTTCTTGTTTCGATCCGGTCAGAAAAGAAATCGCTCGTCAGGCGCTGGAGCGTCTGGTATCTGACGGCCGTATTCATCCAACCAGAATTGAAGAGGTTGTTCACAAGGTTACCCACGAAATCTCCCAAAGCATTTATGAAGAGGGTGAGAAGGTCTTATTCGATCTTGGGATCCATCACATGAAGCCCGAAGGGATTCGCGGTTTGGGTCGCCTGAAATTTCGCACAAGTTATGGGCAGAACGTGCTTTCGCACAGCAAGGAAGTCGCAATTCTGTCTGGTATGCTGGCGGCCGAGGTGGGTGCTGATCGTGAGATCGCTGTCCGCGCCGGTTTGCTGCATGATATTGGAAAAGGCATCGAGTGCGACGAAGACAGCAATCATGTTGAACTTGGGGTTGAGCTTGCCAAGCGCATTGGTGAAGACCCCCGTGTTATCAATGCCATTGCCGCTCATCACGGTGACACCCCACATAGCTGTGTCGAATCTGTTATCGTTCAGGTAGCAGATGCCCTGTCGGCATCCCGACCAGGGGCACGTCGTGAGACACTTGATAATTATATCAAGCGTTTGGAAAACCTTGAGCTGATTGCCGAAGAATTTGACGGTGTTGAAAAAGCCTATGCAATACAGGCGGGTCGGGAGCTTCGTATCATGGTTGACCACGAAAAGGTTAGCGATGCACAAGCGCGCGAGGTTGCCAAGCAGATCGCCAAAAAGATCGAGGAACAACTACGCTATCCGGGCCGGATCAAGGTTACAATGATCAGGGAAACCCGTATTGTGGAGTACGCCCGTTGAGTTCTCAGCTGCGGATTCTTGTTCTTGGTGACGTTATTGGCCGCCCGGGTATCCGGGCGGTTGTTGCCAATGCCGGGGCCTTGCGTCGGCGCTACAAGGCCGATTTGTTGATAGTTAATGGCGAGAATGCCGACGATGGCTTTGGTCTTTCTTCCGAGATCGCAGATCAGTTACTGAGTGCGGGCGCTGATGTCATTACCAGCGGAAATCATATTTGGCAAAACGATGCTGTCGAGCACCTGCTTGAATCCGATCGCCCTGTACTTCGGCCGGCAAATTATCCCGCTGGTTGCCCTGGCAAGGGCCATGTCATGCTCTTCATAAAGCAGACCCCGATTTGTGTTGTTAACCTCCAAGGCCGTGTTCGCATGCCCTTGTCAGATTGTCCATTCCGTAAATTTCGGGAAATAAAAAAGAAAGAACTGTCTAAAACAAAAATCGTTGTTGTTGATTTTCATGCCGAGGCAACCGAAGAAAAGGAAGCTATGGCTCTTTCCATGGATGGCTCGGTTACCCTGTTTTATGGTACTCATACCCATATTCAGACTGCTGATGAAAGGATTTTTCCAAAAGGAACGGCCTATATTACTGATATCGGTGCTACTGGCGCCGAGGATAGTGTGATAGGATTTGATCCGCAAATCAGCATTACCCGCAGCATTTCGCAGGTTCCCCACAAAAACACTGTTCTTGATGCGCCTGCCATGCTCCAGGGCGTATTTGTTATTGCTGATGCCGATTCTGGCAAGGCCCTGCATGTCGAGCGAGTTCGCGAGGTTTCTGGTGTATGAGTCGCCGTGGTAAACCCTTGCGGGAACTGCTGCGAAAAAAATACCCTGATTACCATTCAGACCGGATATTTGCCCTGATAAACAGCGGTATGGTTTCGGTCAACGGTGAGGTCGTGCGTGATGGGGCCAGTCTTGTCCCTGTCGATGCCGATATCATTTTGGCTTCCGCTTCAAACGTCCCTGGTAGAGGTTACGACAAGCTTGAGGCTGCCATAAGTGAATGGAAAGTCCCTGTTAAAGGTAAGGTATGGCTTGACGCCGGGGCTTCGACAGGCGGATTTACAGCCTGCTTGTTGGCCCACGGCGCGGCAGCCGTTCATGCAGTTGATGTTGGCTATAATCAGCTGGATTACCGTCTTAGAATTGACGACCGGGTGCATGTCCATGAAAGGGCCAATATTATGCAGCCAAGGGAATATCTGCCGGCACCTGATGCCTTTTGCATGGATTTATCCTTTCGGTCGGCTTTGAACCCTGTTTTGATTGTTTTGGGAATCTGCCGCTTGTCCTGGGGGATTGTTCTTTTGAAACCTCAGTTTGAATGGGTTGACCCACCTGATTGGTTTAACGGCATTGTTCCTGATGATTGTCTTGATGAAGTAGTCCAGCAAAGCCTTGAGGAATGGCGGAATAACGGGGTTGCTATTAACGGAATTATGCCATCACCGGTCAAAGGGCGTCAGGGGAACCAGGAATTTCTGGTATTGGTAGGTGATTATTCGCCCGACCTTTAGCGGAAAGAATTCCTGCCAAGTGGTTGGCCGATATACACCCCATCTCCACCAAGGTAATCGATTTGAGCTCCATTGATCAGAAATTGAACCCGGTCCACGCTGGAGAACTCGGTGGCAGTCAGTATTACTTGTTGTAATTGGGCAACTATGCCTTCTGTTCCCAGTGGATTGAAGCGGAAGGCTTCGTTAAAATTCAGGTAGGCAACCCGGTTTTGTACGCTTGCTCCTAGTAACCTTGTGCCCTCAGGAATAAGGTTGAGTAAACCGTCGTTCAGGTCTTCGGCCGTCGGCCCCTGGATCAGGGCATGGATATTGGATGTTAGCGGAGAGTCGCTACTTGGCAGCCGTCTGCTTTTCTTTTCTGTAGAAATGCTGCCATCCTCATGAACGCGAATATAATATAAATAGGCTGTGCGCTTTTCTACAGCTGGTGCGGGTTCTTCTTTTTCCTCTTGCCCGTCTTCAGGTTGGGTTATGGTAATATCAGTTATGGTATCCTGTTCATCACTAACATCCGAAGGTTGATTATTGTCTGTTGTTTGATTTATTGCAGGGGTGGGCTCATCGGCATTATCTTCAGGAAAGCGGATTGCAGGCTCCTGCTCTGTAGTGTCCTGCTCAAGACCAACCC
>CAZDYA010000079.1:0-6771 GCA_964509515.1 uncultured Spirochaeta sp. | reverse complement strand
GCTATTGCCAAGGCTTCCCATCTGGTGGCCTTCACCGGCGCGGGAATGTCGGCCGAAAGCGGCATCCCCACCTTTCGCGGACATTCCGGGATATGGAAGGAATACGCCCCGCAGGTTCTGGAAATCAATTTCTTTCGCTCTAACACCGCCGAATCCTGGAGAGCTATCAGGGATATCTTCTATGCCAAGGCGGCCGAAACCCTGCCCAACAAGGGGCACAATGTACTGGCAGACTGGGAAAAACGGGGTATCCTGGCCCACATAATCACACAAAATATTGATGACCTGCATTACCGGGCTGGTAACAGGTCAATCAGCGAATATCACGGAAACATCCGCAACCTTGTTTGCCTAAAAACCGGCAACATCTTACCTTTCACACCAGAGATTCTGGCCAACGGAGAGGCCGTTCCCATGAGCCCCTGGGGCGGTGTACTAAAACCGGACTTTGTCTTTTTCGGCGAGGGCATCCCCGTCGAGGCCGCTACCCGCGCCATGCAGGAAGCTCGCGCCTGCGATGTCATGCTGGTCATCGGCTCTACCGGCGAGGTGTATCCAGCGGCACAGCTACCCGATATCGCTGCCCACTCAGGCGCGACGATCATCGAGATAAATCCCGACCGCAGCAACTTTACCGGCCGGATTACTGACATACATTTGCCATACCCGTCCGGCCAGGTGCTGCCGTTGCTGGATTCACTGATCGTCGGGAGTGGCCGGGCTGGCGGTAGCGCTAAGGCCAGCGAGGGCAGCACGGCTAGCGACGGGGCTGCCGGCCCCGGAAGCGCGGCGGCCAGCGCCAGGGCGGGCGCGGGCGGCTACGGCGGGCCAGCGGCTGCCAGCACTGGCGACGGGGTTGCCGGCGAGCGCGGGGCGGGCGGTAGCGGTGCTGCCGACGCGGCTGCCGGCACTGGCGGCGGGGCGGCTGGCGACGAGGGGCAGGCATGAGCCAGCAGCTCCCCAGGCCGACGGTAAGCGTCATGGTGCCGATGCGTTTCAGGGATTTGGACGCCTACGGCCACGTCAATAACGCCACCATTTTCAATTATCTGGAAGAAGCCCGAATTATTTTACTGGGCGAAGAATTCTATAACACGCCAATGAACGAGGTTCAGTTTCTTGTGCAGCGGGCATCATGCAGCTATATACACCCCATTTTGCTGGAACCTCAGCTAAGAATCGATATTTCTGTGGTACAGCTAAAAATGGTCAGCTTTGTGCTTGAATATTCTTTGATAAACAGCTCTGGAACAGAATGCGCCCGCGCAGAAACAACAATGGCCTGCTTCGATCCACAACGAAACAGGCCAATTAAAATCCCTAAATGGTTTATTGAGCGCTTTGAATAGCCCCCGAATATCCCCGGCTATTTATCGAGCGGATGCTTTTCTTCCGGCTCTTCACCCAACAACTCAATGAACTCAGCCCGGCTTAGCACTTCGTGCTCCAGCAAATGATCGGTAACCGTATCCATCTTGCTGCGGTTCTTCTGCAAGAATTCAATCACATACTCATACCGCTCATTCATCAACCGGGCGGTCTCCTCATCAATATATTGCTGGGTACTTTCGGAATACTCGCGGCTGGATAATGAAATCTCGCTATCCAGATAGGTTCCACCGCCACCTCTTGGCAGATATACATTATGAAACTTTTCGCTCATACCGAACTCAGTGATCATGCGGCGCACGATGTCGCCGGCCCGGCTCAAGTCATTACTGGCGCCGGTTGAAATATCGCCGTATACAACCTTTTCAGCGGCTCGCCCAGCTAAAAACACATCCACCTTGCCTATCAACTCCTGCTGAGTCATCAAAAATCTGTCTTCAAGGGGAACCTGCAAGGTGTAACCCAAGGCCCCATAACCACGCGGGACAATCGAAATCTTTTCTACCGGATCAGCCCCCGGTGTATAATGCGCAACCAGGGCATGGCCGACCTCGTGATAAGCAATCCGGCGGCGCAACTCAGGATTGATAGCCCTGTTCTTTTTTTGCAGGCCAGCCATTACCTTTTCTATGGCTTCTTCCAGATCTTCCTGAATAACCTTTTTTCGATTACCCCTGACCGCCAGAAGGGCAGACTCATTGATAATATTCGCCAGATCAGCACCCGATAAACCGGCCGTTGAACGGGCGATGCGGGACATGTCAATATCCTTGACAAGCTTTACATCCTTGGAATGAATCTCAAGAATCGCCTTGCGGCCGTCCAGATCAGGCTTGTCAACAAGAACCTGACGGTCAAAGCGACCAGGCCGCATAAGGGCAGGATCCAGGGTTTCCGGCCGGTTGGATGCTGCCAGGACAATAACGCCGCTGCGGGCATCAAAACCATCCATCTCTACCAGCAGCTGGTTCAAAGTCTGTTCTCTCTCATCGTTGGTCGACATGCGGGAACGGCTCTTGCCTATTGCATCCAATTCATCAATAAAAATAATGGACGGCGCCTTTTCCCTGGCCTGCTTGAACAAGTCCCTTACCCGGCTGGCACCGACCCCAACAAACATTTCTACAAAATCTGATCCGCTCATGCGAAAGAATGGCACCTGTGCTTCACCAGCAACTGCCCGCGCCAGCAAGGTTTTGCCAGTCCCTGGAGGACCGATAAGCATTACACCCTTTGGAATTTTGCCGCCTATCGCCAGATACCTTTCTGGTTTTTTCAGAAAATCGACGACCTCTTCCAACTCGGCTTTGGATTCATCCGCCCCGGCCACATCGGTAAACTTGACGCCGGTGTCGCCTTCGACAGCAACCCTGGCATTGTTCTTGCCAAAATTCATCAGCCCGCCTGCGCCGCCCATATTCCCCAGGCGGCTAAACATTATCCGCCAGAATATCAGCAGGATGGCAATCGGGATAATCCAGCTGAACAACAAATTCAACAAGGGCCTTTCCTCGGGGAAAACACCCGAAAACTCAACCCCCTTGTCCGTCATTAACTGCACCAGTTCAGCATCACTGTGATACGGGATACGGCTTGCACGGTATGTCCACGGGCTGGAACCTTGCAGAAAACTCCCCCCGCGAGATTCGCGTGTCCTGCCGCGGCCCCTCAATGCCTCTTGCGACACCTCTACCTGTTGTATCTCGCCTGATTCAATCTTTTGAACAAATTCCCGGTAGCTGATCATCGTCTCGGAAGGCTGCGCCTGCATCAGGTTCATAACCAGCATCAACACGATGGCTATCAGCAAAAACAAAAAGGGGAAGTTTAATCCACCCTTAAAGAATCTGCCAAAGCCGGGCATCGGCGGTTTTTGATCGTCTGAAGAACCATCCCCCTTATTGAAGCTCCAGGGAGATTCTTTCTTATTATCCTTATCTTTATCATTATTACCCGCCATGCGGGTTATCCACTGCATAATTAACGCCTCCAAAATGAATATACCAATTATATCAAAAACAGCAAACGGCTAGTACAGATATTCAACCGCAATTCTCCATACCCCGCCATACTCCCCATCCGAACGGCCTATTTGTTCAACATGACGGCCAGTATGCCCCAGATACCACCTTAGCGAACCCGGTGCCCTGAAAGAAAAGGCCGCCTGCCAGTATAGTACATGATCAAGCGCATTCAAGGCTCTGCTCTGGTCATCATACGGCCTGTTTTGTTCAAGATAACTGCCAACTGCCGCACTCAACATAATACCCTCGGTCACATGTAAATGATACAAGAGCTCGCCGTTAAACAAGGCCGCTGCCGCAAATGGGTTCAAGAACCTGGGGATATTATATCTAAACTGTAGCACAGAGGCTGGAATTCCACGCATCCGCCTTGGATGTATCCAGAAAGCCGACAAGTTGAATTCGGACTGGGCATCCCCTTCCTGGGCCTCGCCTTCGCCGCTGTAATTCATCCAGCGGTGCCAATCCCAACCAAAACCCGCCCCCCACATCGAATTCCTGCCAAAGCCAACAGCAACTTCCTGGCGAACACCACGCAGACTATATGCCGTTGTAGTATTTCTGGATTCAAGTGTCGTTAAGCCTCGCAAATATATATCATCAAACAAGCCTTCGGCTCTAAACTGCAGGGAATGACGACGAGCTGACATCAATCCCTCACTGCCCAACTCAAAAAATGGTTCGTATTTCAATCCGAAATTCAAGGATGGTTCCCTGAGGATAATTGACTTGGCAACATCAGCGGCCTTTCCAAGACCACCCTGCCCGGAGCCTGAGGCAAAACGCAAGCCCCCGGAACCCTGATCTCCGGCCTTTACAGTTTCGCCTGTAATATAGGCAATCATCTCCAGCGCCATCGCTTTGGGCAGCTGCTCATGCCCGCCTGGATATGTTTCAAAAACCGCCGGCATATCATCCTGGACAAGCGTCCGATATGCCCGATCTATCCCGACTGTTCGCTCTTCGGCATCCTGATCACCAATGGCAAAGGCTGCCCGAAAGCCATTATTCTTCAGGTCTGCCCTGTCTGTTTCACTGATGGGATAACTGGCCCTGGTGCCTGCCATCACCGCACCGGCAAACATATAGGGATTTCTAACACTAAGGGCCCAGGCCAGATCCCCTCCCAATGAATAGCCCGCCAGATAGATCCGGTCGCTATCAATGGAGTACTGAGCCATTGTTGATTCCAGATCGATTAACAGACGCTGTTCGTACCAACGCACAAATTGCATAAAATCCGGCAGATAATCATCACGCATAAAACGGCCGGCTGGCAGAACAAGAAAAAAATCCTTTTGCTCGCCAGGAATTACCCCAAAGGCTCTGGCCTGTTCCTCAGATGTCCCGGTTGTGTACGGCAGAAAAACCAGTACCGGATACTCGCGAGTTGCAGAATATCCAACTGGTGGAATAATCGTGGCAGGTTCATCAAAGGCCTTCAAGCGAACCTGAGCAAAAATCACGTTGCCAAGCAACAAAAAACTAATAATTACCAAAAGCCGCAAGCTTGGCAAGCGCATCTTGACACCTCTCTTCAATTTATTATATCGCAACTACAGAACAAATAACCCAAGCAATCCCCCAGCTACGATGAGCAAGATCGGATGAACCCTGGGAAAGGCCACCAGTATGATGAAGCCCCCGACCGCAATCATGGCTGTTATCGGGTTATACACCGCACTGCTACCGACAGACCACACTGCCGCGACAATCAAGGCAAAGACGCCTGGCCGCAAGGCTTTTACCAGTCTGCGCCCGAAGGCATGCATTCTGCCCTTTTTACCATCGGCAACACGGGCATGCAGCTTGACTGCCTGCAGAAACAGCAAAAGCATTATCAAGCCGGGGATCAAGGCGGCAGCGGTAGCCGCCGCCGCGCCAAAAAGCCCGCCTATGCGATAACCCACAAAGGTAGCGGCATTTACCATGATCGGACCTGGTGTCATTTGAGCAACAGCAATGATAGTGTTCATCTCGGCCATGGAGAGCCAGGCGTGTTGCCGGACAACCTCGTGAATGACCATTGTAAGTGCAGCGATGCCGCCGCCAAAGGCCACTGCACCAACACGTAAAAAGGTCAGAATTACCTCTGCAATCATGGGTTCTCTCTGCTTTTTAGCTTGCGACTTGGAAGAACCAACCTGAGCAGGGTTGCTGCCAACAAGGCGATAGCTGGATGCCAACCCAAAAACAACAGAAGGACCAGGGCCATAGCGGCGGCAAGAAGAGAAAAAGGATCATCTTTTATCTGCTTAAAAAACATCAGTGAGGTGTTGGCCAATACGGCAGCCACCGCTGCCGCAGCTCCGTGCATGAAACTTGCAACATGAGGATTGTCGATAAAATCACCGGCGGTAGACACCAATATGACAATGACCAGAAATGATGGCAGTACAACACCAGCAACCGCCGCCACAAGGCCAGCCATACCCCGTATCTGCCAGCCCAAAGAACAGGCCACATTTACTGCCATCACCCCGGGAAAAGAAGTCGATACCGTGACTAATTCCCAGTAACTTGATTCATCTATCCAGCAATGCTGCCGCTTAAGCTCATGCCGCATAACTGCCAGCATGGCCAAGCCGCCGCCGAAGGTGAACAGGCCTATTCGAAAAAAGACCAGAAAAATTCGCAAAAGCGACATTGCCTTTGCCTGTTTTTCACCAAAGTCCTCTGTATTATCACTTCCATCCATGGCTCGACCATAAATTATTTTCCTGACATTGACCAGTCAAGTCATCTTGATTATAGTGATTAGCATGAATACGTACCGAATGGAGGAAAGCATGCCCAAGACGGCAGTTGACGATCAACCTCCGCAACCGAAGTTTGCTTTTTCCCGGACTTTTTCCATCCGATCGGGCGTAATCCTGCCGCTGTAAACCAGCCAGCGCCCTTCGGCAATTTTTTCTGGAGGCGCTTATGGACACCGTTATTTCTTCAACCCTTATTCAAGACCTCATTCAACAGGATAACTATGTTGAACTGGTACGCTTAAGCGCAAACATTCACCCGATAACCATTGCCGAGGCTATCGCCGATCTTGAGACCGATGATATCTGGAGAGTGCTTAGCCACCTGCCGCCCTCAACAAGAGCAGAAGTCTTCGTCGAGATGGATGAACAGGATCAGGAAGAAATCCTTGATACCTTGTCAGCCAGAGAGCTTAGCCAGCTATTCAATCAGATGTCACCGGACGACCGGGCTGACTTGTTTAATCAGCTGGATGAAGCTACCCAGAACGAGGTATTGCGAAGCCTGGCCCATGCCGAGCGCGATGATATCAGGCGCCTTAGCGCGTATGAAGAGGGCACCGCCGGCTCTATCATGACCTCTGACTATATCTGCCTCTCCC
>CAZDYA010000078.1:0-6819 GCA_964509515.1 uncultured Spirochaeta sp. | reverse complement strand
GTGCTGTCACCACGCCATCAGTGGGCTCTGCATGCTGCCCTGATAAACAATGCCAAAATCATGCTATTGGTAACAACAATGATTTTGACCGACTTCGACACCGGCGATTTTCTTTTCCGGCTGCTGGCCGTTCAAGGCATAATCCTGGCCCTAAGCTGCATATTCCTGCCGATTTTGGCCAGAACGCGACATCCAAGCGATCAGCAATGATTAGGCTAGAAGGCAATAAAAAGCCCCGAGAACCACGGGGCTTTTTGGCATTACTGCCGGAGTAAAATTTTAAGCGGCTATTATTCAGCCGGGCTAATTCTAAGCAAGCCGCCCTTGAAATAGTCGGTTACCCATAATTCGCCGGTACCACTGTGATACAAGACGTCACTTGGCTCGCTAAGCCGGTCAGGAGCAATGCTCTGTACCAGCTGCTTGTCCATATTGACGATAACGACGGCGCCGGGAACGCTGCTGCCGCTAGCACTGGCTGGTGATTTAATCTCGGCCAGAGCCAGAAATTCATCGGTAACCGCCAGGTCATCGAAAATCTTGTCGGTGCCGGTTGTGTAGAACGGTGCTACTGTGCCGGCATCGCCAGCAGCTGTAATCTGAATGCTGTATACCACGTTCTTGTCGGCATAGTACATCACCGAGCAATCGGCATTCATGTCGATGCCATTAGGGAAACCCTTGGCATACTGCGGGTCAAGCCAGGCCACCGGTTCGGCATTAAATGAATCCAACCTGAAAACAGGAGCGGTAGAAGGTGTAAACCAGCTGCCGGTCGCGGCTGAGTCAGAGATATAAATCCTGCCCTGCAGGTCAACGGTCATACCATTGGGCTGCTTGATGCCGGTCAGGGTGCGGCTTTGCACCTGCACGGTAGCGCTGGAAGCATCGATACGATGAAAGGTAACGGCCGAGTTTCCAGTATAACCACCGACGTTCTGGCTGGTAGCGTACAGGATGTTGCCGTCTACTGTCAGTCCGGTAAAACCACCGACCGGTGCAGTGTGAACAATGTCAAAACTATAGGCGCCGCCGGCAAGGGTAATCTCGTAGAGTTTACCCCCGTTGGTCAAATCAGCACCGGCAACAAACATGCGGCCGTTGTCGGTCAGCACGATGTTTTCGGTATGAGGCATTTCCTCACCAGAAAAAATGGTCTGGGCTGGCGACTCAAAGGGACCGTCCGGTATGATTATTTCTTCACAAACACCGACATGATATACCCCGTCACCGCTGCTATTCAGGGTGCTCTGGGAATAACTGCCGCCAGGCATTATTTCGCCGGAACCCTTGGCGGTATAGGTTACCGTCTGATTCCACCAGCTTCCGGTAGTTGTTTTGGTAGCACGGCCGTACATGGCATGCAACCAGTTAGCGGCAGTCCATTCCTGGCAGGTACCGGCAACACTGGTGCTGGCAAGCGGATCGACAACTGAACGCGCTGCATCATCACCGTCCACCGGCGGGTTAAGCAGCAGCTGATCATTGGCTGAACAGCCGGTGGTCATCACGACCAAAGACACGGCAAGACTGATTGCCGCCAGAAAGAGATACGATTTTCTTTTCATTACTTCAATTCCCCCATCGTTTTGTAATTGGTTCTCGTTAATCAACAGGGTAACATCACAATTTGTATTTCGCAATATTTTTTTCTGCTTTTGCCAGTAGTCAGTATTTAGGCTAGTATGTCTCCATGAATGCAAATGCACTGGTAGTAGAAGGCGGAGCGATGCGCGGCATTTTTGCCGCCGGGGTTCTGGATGCCTTTATGGACAGTAACTTTTTTCCCTTTGATTTATGCATCGGGGTTTCCGCCGGGGCTATCAATCTGGCAGGCTATCTGGCCAACGCCCCCGGGCGTAACCACCGTGTATTTACCGATTTCATGACCCGCCCTGAATTTGTTAACCGCTGGCGATTTTTGAAGGGCGGTCACATGATGGACCTGGACTGGCTTTGGGAGATCAGCATGCGGGAAACCCCGCTGGACGCCAAGCGCATCGCGAGCCATACAGCGGATTTTCTGGTGGTTGTAACCAACGCCGTTACCGGCGAGCCGGAGTACCTGCAGCCAAATGCAGACGATCTGGCCGAGGCCCTGCGAGCCTCCAGCGCCTTGCCGGGCTTTTACCGCGATACGGTCAAGCTGAACGGCAAGGAATACGCTGACGGAACTGTTTCCGATCCCATACCCTTCGAGGAGGCCAAAAAACGCGGCGCCAAAGGTATCATGGTTGTTCGATCTCGCCCGCAGGCTTTCCGCATGAGTGAAGGCGGACGGCAATGGTCTACACGCTGGCTGCTACGGCATCAGCCGGCCTTGCTGCAGCGCAGCCTGCAGCGCGCCCAGCGATACAATGGGGCGCTGGACCAGATTCGTTCTAATTCTGATAAATCCGATGATGTTTTTGTGCTGGAAGTGTGCCCGCCACCTGATTTTGAAACGGCGCGGCTGACAGTTGACCCGGCTGTTTTGAAGCGCGACTATGCCAGAGGTCGGGCATGCGGCATGCAGGCCATGGCCAAATGGGAGGAAAGGTGGCAGTAGTCAGCTTGAAGGATGTTCATGTAAATTTTGGCGGGGCACCCCTGTTCGACGGGATTGAACTACACCTGCAGGAAGGCGACCGGCTGGTGGTGTTGGGTCGCAATGGGGAGGGCAAATCGACGCTTTTGCGTGTAATCGCAGGCACCCAGCTGGTAGACAGCGGTTCGGTGGCGATCAGCAACGATGCCCAGGTTGCGATGCTTGATCAGGACGCCCCGCTGGATTTTGCGGGCACGGCACTGGAATACTGCATGCAAGGTACCGGTGAGGTGGCCTGCCGCCGCTTCCTGACCCAGCTGGGGATGGATGGCGAGGCGGCCTTTAGCGGTCTGTCCGGCGGAGGTCGGCGGCGGGTGATGCTGGCAGCGGCCCTGGCGGCCGAGCCGGACGTCCTGCTGCTGGATGAACCGACCAATCACCTTGATATTGATACCAACATGTGGCTGGAAGAATACCTGCGCAAGAACGCCAAAACCCTGGTCATGATTACCCACGACCGTGCCTTTGCACGTGCGGTAGCCAACCGGGTGGCCGAATTGGACCGGGGGGAGCTATTCTGCTTTGACTGCGGTTACGATACCTTTTTGCAGCGCCGCGAGGCCATCCTGGACGCCGAGCAACAGCAGCGCGCGGCCTTCGATAAGAAGCTGGCTGCCGAAGAGGCCTGGCTGCGCCGTGGTGTCAAAGCCAGACGCACTCGCGACGAAGGCCGGGTCAAGGCGCTGATGCAGATGCGCGAACAGTTCCGGCAGCGCCGCAGCCGGCAAGGCAGCGTCAAGATGGCCGCCGAGGAAGCTGTGCGCTCGGGGAATCTGGTGGCCGAGGTCGAGGGTCTGGTGTTCAGCTATCCGGCCGGTGGTGATGCCCCGGCTGTCGGGCCGGTCATCAACGGCCTGACGACCACGATAATGCGCGGCGACCGGGTGGGCATTGTGGGACCCAACGGCGCCGGCAAGACTACCCTTGTGCGCCTGTTGCTGGGACAGCTTAAACCATGTGAGGGCACCGTGCGGCTGGGAACCAAGCTAGAGCCCCTGTACTACGATCAGCTGCGTAGCACCCTTGATCCAAACAAGACTGTAATTGAAAACCTGACCGGAGGTGATGACGTGCTAATCGTCGGCGGTCGGCAAAAACACGCCAACGCCTATCTGCAGGATTTCCTGTTTAGCCCCGAAAGGGCCCGCAACCCGGTCCGCATTCTTTCTGGCGGCGAGCGCAATCGCCTGCTTTTGGCCAAGCTGTTTGCCCAGCCCTCTAATCTGCTGGTACTCGATGAGCCTACCAACGATCTGGATGTCGAAACCCTGGACCTGCTGGAAGACATGCTGCTGAAATACTCAGGCACGGTGCTGCTGGTCAGCCATGACCGCGAGTTTTTGGACAACGTGGTTACCGACTGTCTGGTCTTTACGCCTGATGGCCGTATTCAGGAATTCGTCGGCGGTTACAGCGACTGGCGCGAACGCTTTGGCCGACAAGGGGGCGCTGGCCTGTCGGCCAAAGGGGGCGCCGGCAAGTCTGACACTGGCAAGCCGGGAAGCGGCAAAGGTGAGGCGCCCGCACCCAAGACCGATCGCCCTCGCAAGCTCGGATTCAACGAAAAACGCGAGCTGGCAGAAATGCCGGACCTTATTGCGGGTCTGGAAAAAGAGATAGCCGAGCTGCACGAACAGCTGGCCGATCCCGAGCTTTACCGCCAGGACGGCCAGAAAGTCGCCGGCATTACAGATCGGCTGAGCGCCAGCGAGCAGTCACTGGAAACAGCCTTCGCGCGCTGGGAAGAGTTGGAAGCCCTGGCCGATTAAGGCCTCAAAAAAAATACCCCGCCGAATAAACCCGGCGGGGCAATCATGACATCAAGGCGCCTATGCTTAATGAACCGCGGTAAGGGCTCCCTTCTTGACAGTGATGCGTTCACTGCGCTTGGAAAGCCAGGCCTGCACATCCGGCCACAACTCACGTTTGGCCATGTTACCAGTAATAACCCCAATATGCCCGCCCTTCTTGAGCATGAAGGTAAAATCCTTGGAAGAAGTAATCTTGCCTGCACCCTCGGCGCATTCAGGTGTAACAATATTGTCTTTTTCGGCACCAATCGACAACATGGGGCAATTGATATTCTTGAAATCAACCTCGATACTGCCCATGCGGAAGGTATTGTTCATCATGGCGTTTTGCTTGTACATCTTGGTAACCAGCTCGGACCAGAACGAAGCAGCAATCGGCACATTATCATCCACCCAATTGTTCATGGCAAAGTAGTCCTGCAGGGCCTTTTCGTTCCAAAGAATCTTCCACAAGGTATATGGTGTTGTAATATTGCCCAGTGCGTCCTTGAACTTGAATCCTCCATGAATCAGCTCCGGCGGAATCAGATGCCCGAAATGCTCGGCAATCTTGGTCGGGTCAAAATAATCAGAGCGACTCATGGCGGTCAGCACCCCATCGTCGCTAAAGTCTACCGGCGGAGTCAGCACTATCAGGTTCTTGACCTTGTCCTGATGAACAGCGGTATAAACCATGGACATGATGGAGCCCAGACAATAGCCAAACAGGTTGATCTGAGTCTGGCCGGTGAGTTCCAGGATCTTGTTGATGCCCCTGGCCATGTAGCGTTCAATATACTCGTAGAACCCGTTCTGACCTTCGATCTTGGATGGTTTCCCCCAATCGATCATGTAGACATCCCAGCCGCTTTCCAGCAGAAAGCGCACAAAGCTCTTTTCTTCTGTCAGGTCCAGAACGTAATATTTGTTGATTAGCGCATAGCAGAAAACCAGCGGTGTTTTAAAGCGTTTTGGATGATCCGAAACATAGCGCAGAATCCGAAAGCGGTTTCGCCGGTATACAACCTCATAGGGCGTAACCCCCCGCTTGTTGGCATATTTGCCTTCCATAATGTCCATGGAATTCTGCACACGCTTGGCCATCTGAGGGGCCTGATCCATCAGGTATTTGACATCGCCTTCAAAATCAAACATCACGACCTCCCTTTGCCGGCTTGCTCAAGCTTCTCAATCCGGTCATTGATTTCTTCCAGCATATCAAGGATTACCCGCTGGGAATCGATGATATCGTGAACATCCTCTTTGGAGGCAATCCGAAGCGAATCAAGGCCATTTTCCATAGCCTCATCCTGCTTTTCCTTTATGCCGAAATAATAGGTCCGCAAAAGATTAGAGAAGCGACTGAACTCTTCGCTCTTAAGCATGTCGAACCAAAACGGCTGAATCATATTCACGTACTCGTTCAAGTACTGTGAATACATTTTTTCCATTTCCTGCAGCATAATGCCTTCCTTTTTACTGAGTATTTTTCATTAATGCCCGAAGCGCATCCTTGGTGCTGATAATCCCGACAATTTCACCCTTGGTCATAACCAGCAAGCGATGTACCGAAGTATCCATAAAGATCTTGACCGCATCGGTTACATCGGCATCAGGTGCTACAGAAATAATATCGGCCGCCTTGGTCATCAATTCACCAACCGGCTTTTCAAACAGCTCTTCGGTATAATAGCGATGAACCTCGACCATACCGGTAGATGTATCCAATTCATAGCAGTCATCACAATGCGCATTGTCACGGCTTATATAATCACTGCGGGCAATAATATCCGAAACAGAGATTATCCCAACAAGATCACTTCCGTCGGTTACCGGTGTACCGGTTATCCCCTTGCTTTGAACAAAGCGGACAAACTCACGAACTGTCATGGCCTTATCGACTGACAGCACTTCTTTGGACATAAAATCTTTGACTTTCATGAATGTACCTCTCCTTGTATATCCCTATCTATAAGAGTAGGAGTCCGTTCACCTGATTGTCAAGGAAAAGCCGCAACAAAGTGAACGTACCCGCTTATTTAAATTCCCAGTGATCAGGGAAAAGCTCCCTGCCCTGCTGAAGGTATGCTTGAGCCTGTTCGCTTTGTTTTAGCTTTTCCATCGCCTGGGACAGGCCCGAAAGTGCCGCAAAGCGCTGGGATTCCATCAGCTGATCTGATCTCAGGGCCTGCATGAACAGGTCGCGGGCCTCGGAAGGGTTGCCGCCGAACAAACGGGGGGCATTAACCCTGCCATAAGCAAGCAATATCAAGGCACCGGGGTCATCCGGGTTAATCTCTAGCGCCTTTTTGGCCAGCCTTTCCACCTCGGGTGCCCGACTGGCAATCTCCCAAACCGGATACAACAACATATCCTGAGCGGCAATATCACCCAGAATACGCCAGGCGATCGCGCCAGGCCACTGCTCGGTCAACTGGACCG
>CAZDYA010000077.1:0-6886 GCA_964509515.1 uncultured Spirochaeta sp. | reverse complement strand
GCAAGACTACTGCTCTCAAGATAATTGCCGGGCTGACCAGGCCAGATTCCGGGGAGGTCTTGATTAACGGGAAAGCTCTGCAACCACATTCGAGCCTACAGCGCGACCAGATTGGCTTTCTTGCTCAAGAGCCGCGCTATTATCCATGGATGACAGGGCGAGAGTTGCTGGAATTTACCGCCAGGCTTTTTGGTTTTCGCGGCAGCGAGCTTAAAAAGCGGGTAGGTGAGTTGCTGGAATTATCGGGCCTGGGAAAGGCTGCCGAACGGCGTCTGGGAGGTTATTCCGGCGGGATGATACAACGCCTGGGTATTGCCCAGGCCCTTTGCCACAGGCCAGGTCTGTTGATTTTGGACGAACCGGCTTCGGCCCTTGACCCGGTGGGTCGGCGCGAAGTGTTGGAGCTAATAGCTCAACTGGGGCAGGAGACGACGGTCTTTTTTTCGACACATATTCTGGATGATGTTGAAAGGATCTGTCAGGACATCGCGATCCTGAAGGAGGGGAAAATCATTCTGGCAGGCGAGCGCCGTTCAGTCTTGGAAGATCATGCCCCCGCCCAAATGATGATTGAGCTGGCTGGGCAGCGCTTGTCGGAGTTTAAGCTCGATGATGCCAGTCAGGCTAACGAGGACAGCTCCCTATCCGCTGGCCAGTTTGTTTTGCCGCTTGAGCAATGGAAAAGGCAGCAAAGTGAAATCCTGGCGCAAATTGATCGTTTGTCGCTGCAGGTTGAATCCATAACACGGCACAAGGCCAGCCTGGAAGACTTGTTTTTGAAGCTCGTTGGCGGTAAGGAGGGTCACAATGAACAGACTAGCTGATGCCAAGGCCGGATGGATGAATGCCCTGATCGCTCTGTTTGGCAAAGAATGGAAAGAGCAAACCAGGAGCAATCAGCTGCTGATTTCCTGCATAATGGGTGCCATTTTCGGTATTCTAAGCCCCTTAACAGCGCGCTACATGCCTGAGCTCATCGCATTGGTTGGGGCTGATCAGGGCATGCAGATCACCCTGCCTGAGCCATCGTGGAGAGATGTTGTTGTCCAGTTTGTAAAAAATCTTAGCCAGATCGGGCTCTTGGTATTGATCTTTTTGAATATGGGAGGCTTTGCCCGCGAGAAGGAAAGGGGCACGCTGGCATTTTTGATGGTCAAACCTGCCCCGTTGGGCACCCAAATGATTGCCAAGATTGGTGCGGTTTGGCTAAGGGATCTGCTTGCCATGGCCTTGGCAACCGGCTTGACCATGTTCTATACAGGCTTGTTTTTTGGTGATTATCCAATGGCGGATTTCCTTGCTTGTGCGGCCTTGATCCTCTTTTATTTCTGGTTGATGGCGCTTGTAGGGATCGCTTTGTCGGCGATTGCTCAAACCGTAACCATGTCTGGGGTTCTTACCCTTTCGGTGTGGATTGCCATGATGATTTTTCAATTGCTGCCAGGCATAGGTGCCTGGAGCTTGACTGGCTTGGCAGGGGCCGCTTCCGAGGCCGCCCTGGGGATTGCCCCGGATTTGTCAGCACTGTGGGGCGGCCTGCTGTTAAGCGGCATTTTGCTATTGTTGGCCAACCGTGCATTGCGCCGCTGGGAAGCATGACTTTGGCGTGATACACTTATAGGCGGAGGCCGGTGGTTGAATTGCGTATGGAGTTTGCCCCAAGGGAAAAGTCATATAAAAAGTTGAAAAAAATTGTGTTATAATACTGTATATGAATATAAAAAATATATTCGCAGGCTTGTCGGTTTTGCTTTTGACGGGCTTGTCTGGTTGCAAAAATGATCCGCTGACTTCCCCGGGAACAGGGGCTTTGGCACCGTCGGGCGATGAATTTGTTACGCAGTTGTTTGTGCGCGATGTGAATTATACGGAAGGAGCTGATTTCTTTTCGGTTGTTCAGCTTACCGATTTGCACCTTGGAGAAGAGCTTGATTATCCCCATGATTATGATTATGCCGTTGCGCCGCCTGAAGGCAGCGATGGCCTTGCGGCTGACTACTTGCGAAGTATTGTTGAGTGGATTAACGCCAACAAGGCGGCCTATGATATTCGACTGGTTATTGTAACCGGTGATATTACTGATACGGCGGCTTATTGGCAATTTGTTAAGGCTAAGGAGATTCTTGATCAGCTGGATATTCCTTATGTACCGATGATGGGGAATCATGATGTCTGGCCGAAAGGCAATGCTTCTGTTGCCGCGGTGGCTGTCGGGGACACGTATTTTCGCGAAGTATTTGGCAGCGTGTTTAGCAGTCTGGCGGGTAATCCGGTATTTGACGATTGGGACGATGGCACCAGGAATTCGGCTGTAAGCAATCCGACCTGTGCCTGCGACAACTATTATCAGAATTTTTCTTTCAGTCATGATGGGTATTATTTTTTGTGTTCGGATTTTAACGCCAGATATTTGTCCGATGTTGAGTACGAAGGAATAGTTTATTATACCGGAGCAGGAGTCAGGGGTGAGCTGACATATACCTGGGATAACTGGTTTATGGCTGAGTATGATCGCTTGCAGACGGAAGTGCTTACAGCGCCGGACAAGGACAGGATACTTGTTTTTAGCCACATACCAGCCGTCACCTGGGCGCATCCAACTACCGGCTATCATTACGGATTTGAGGATAGCGATCTGCAAACAATAACAGAATTTCTTTATAACGATGGGAATGGCGATGATACCGGTCTCTGGGCAGGCGGGCATTTTCATACAGGCACAGCCTATGAATACTATCTTGGAGTAGTGACGCAAGGATTGCAATTTGTATGTCCGCAGATTATTGCGCAGACAAGTCAAGCAGGAAAAATTCAACTTATAAGATTATTTACAAATTAAAAAAGCCGGGGCCATTTCGGGCTGCCCGGCTGTAGTCATCAGAAATGCGGCTGAATTTAGAGCGCCGGCAGGGTAGCAGCCTTCAGAGCCGCCGGGGTTACAGGGACGCTAATGCTGTCAAGGTCGATAGCCGGGAAGCTTGGCGCTGAGCTCAGGGTGCCGCGGGTTCCGTTCCAGGTGCCGACAAAGTCGCCTGATTGGAAATAGGCGGGGTTAACCAGGTTGGCAACAAAGATCAGGTCGGCAATGCTCGCATCCGGGTTATCGGCGCCAGCAGCCCATTCCAGGAGCGCCAGGATTTCTTCATCGGTGATTGCAGCGATGGTTGCGCCGGCAATATCGATAGAGTTATCAGTCCAGCCCTCTATTTGAGCTACGCTGTACGTGCCGTCCCACTCGGTGCGAATAACATCAGCGATTATCCCCAGAAAAACATCGCCTACGCTGTAATCAGTAAAAATGTCGGCGGTGGCAGCGTGGTCAGCCTGGGGGATGCCAAGGTTGATTTTGGCGCGGTTGGCATTGCTGCTGGATGCCGTGGTGTCATAGCCGGCAGCGGTAAAGATGTAGCAGCGCTCCTGGGCATCACCGTTTATATCGGCATTGGGAATATAATAGGAGCCGAAGAGTTCGATGTAGCCGCTGGTGTTGGCTGTCATTTGCACGCGTACGTTGCGGAACTCAGTGTCATCACTGGTGTTATAGCCGACGCCCTCTATATCCATACTAACCGGGTTGCTGGAGCCGTCAAAGGTAACGCGCAGGCGGCCATTGTCATTGGGGTCAGCAGCCTCGCCCAATACCGCACCGTCCCAGTCAATCTGTCCCTTGGCCCAGTTGGCATCGGTATTAACAGTCAAGTAGATTGTCAGGCCGACAGACCCGTCAACGTAGAAATCAACCATCCGCTCATAGGCAGGGTCATCGGAATCGTCCCAGACGATGCGGTCAACCTCGCCGGCGCTCGCCGAGTTGTCGGTCCAATCGCCGCTGTCGGCCTCCGCAAACACCGTGGTGGAAACCTTGACCAGATGAATGGCAAAATCAGCAATGTCGGTTACCCCGTCCAGGGTGCTCCGCACACCGTCATAAATATCTTCGACCAAGGCGGCCTGCTCAGCTTCACTAAACATTGGATCAGAAGCGAAGCGAACTGACTGACTGGGGCCAGATGAGTCGCCGGTAAAGCTTGAAGGTAGTTCAATAGTGGAATTGTTGATGGCAATCTGCATCAGTTCGGCATCGGTTAGTTCGGCATCAACCAGTGGGTTTGGGCATCCTGTGAGCAGCATCAATGAAAAAGCTGCAACAAAAAAAGTGGCAGCCAAAGCCGTCAGGAAATGTGTTTTTCTGTTTCTCATAGATAACCTCCGTGGTAAAAATTGTATCACTGCTTTTGGCTGTTTTCCAGGTAAACGCTGCGTTTGGGAAAGGGAATTTCGATGTTCTCGCGGTCAAAGGCCAGTTTTAGGCGACGGCGGTACTCGCGCCCGGCCGCCCATTGCTGAATTGGGCGGGTTTTTATACGAACCCGCATGACAAGGGCGCTGTCGGCAAATTCCTCCAGACCAAGCACCTCAACCGGGGCAATCAGATGTACCGACCATTCTGGATCCTGAAGCATCTCGTCCCCAACGGCCTGCATGATTGATGCCACCTGGGCCGTATCACTTTGGTAGCCTACGCCAATATCTAGAATGATGGCCGACCAATCCTTGGTCAGGTTTGAAAGGCTTTGAATTTTGCCGTTCTGAAAGATGTGGACAACGCCGGAAAGGTCGCGCAGGGTAGTTGTTCGCAGCTCGATACTCTCGACCGCGCCACTGGTGCCGTTAATGGTAACAACATCGCCGATGCGCAGATGGTTTTCCAAAAGCATGAAGAAACCGGTAATGACATCACGTACCAGCTCTTGTGCCCCGAAACCAACCGCCAGACCGGCGATACCGGCGCTGGCTAGCAAGGGGGCTACATTGATGCCAACTCGCTGGAGGGCCAGCATGATGAGGGTGAACCACAGAACCGTACGGATGCTCCGGCGTGCAATGCCGACCAGGGTTGTAATGCGCTTACCGGCTTCGCTGGGGTCGATTGCCTTGTTACGGTTGGCCTGCTGATGCAAAACTTTTTCCAGGCGGCGGCTGATGCTGTCGACCAACTTCAGGGCAATAATGGCCAGCAGGATTATTAACAAGAGGCCGGGCAGGCTGGTGATGGCCCAGTCGCGCACAATAATAATGACTTCCATAATGGCTTCGGTTGGGATCTTCATATCAGCAGTTTAGCATGCTTGATCCGGGGCTGGCAAAGGCGGGCTTGCCGAAAAGGCAGGAGCTGAAACGGTGGGCGGCTTATTCCGGAACCTCAGTAAGCATCTGCAGCGCCTCGTGTGCCAGCCGCAGGCCAAAGATGGCCGTGATAGTCGGCAGGCTACCAAGGACAATTCGCGCCCGTCCGCTGGCCAGGGCCGAATTGCCTTCATCAACCGGGGCCGCCTGAAAATCGTACTGCACTTGCTCGTCGGACCAGACAGCAAAGATTCCCCGGCCAACCCCCTCCTTGCGCAGGCGGCCCCGCACAAGCTTGGCCAGTGGACAGCCGCTGCTATCCATAAGATCCCCGGTCTTTATGCGGTTGGCATCGGTGCGCAAGGCGGCGCCCATGGAAGATAAAATCGGGATGCCGGTGTGATAAATTTCAGCCAACAGGCGGCATTTGGGCCCCACGGAGTCTATGGCATCGATAATCAGATGGGGTTCGTTATCAAGAATTTCGGGCAAGGTGCTTGAATCTGCAAACTTGTTAATGGCTTCTACCCGGCAATCCGGATTGATATCGGCAACGCGGGCCGCGGCAATGTCGACCTTGGGCTGGCCGATTGTCGATTCCAGGGCAAGAAGCTGGCGGTTGATGTTGGACGGGTGTACTGTATCGAAATCGACCAGTCGCAAGCTGCCGACCCCGCTACGAGCCAGCGCTTCGGTGGCATAGCTGCCGACGGCACCCACACCGATTACGGTAACACGAGCCTGCGGTAGCCGCTGCCAGCTGTCGCTTCCGATGAGAGCCTTAATCCGTGAAAATCGATCCTGATCCTGCATTGCTGAGTACCTGTTGTGCCAGTTGCACCGGGGTCTTGTCAAGCAGCGCGGCGGTAAGGCTATAGTGGCGCCGCAGCACGGCCAGATCGGGCCCGCTTTGGCTATCGCTTTCCAGCAGCAGGCGATGGGGTGGGCAGGCGGCGATCAAGGCGCGGCGGCCGGGGTCAGCCTGGTGGATGGAGGGGTGGAGTGAGATGTGCAAGCCCAGCTCGATGAAGCGCTGCATTTCGATGGGGCCGGCGGCGAAGCGGTGAATCAGGCCGCGCAGGCCGCTCGGGCCAGACGTGCCGCCCGGGCCCCGCAGGCTGGCTAGGCTACATGTGCCGCCCGGGTCGCGCAGCTCGGCTGGCCCTCGGGGGCCGTGGGCGTTGCCTGGGTCTCGCGTGGCACCTTGGTCGCGCGTGGCATCCGAGTCAGGCGTCCCGGCATGGCCCCGCAGGTCAGCGGCGGATTTACAGGCGCCAATATCTTCGATCAGGGCCTCGGCCGCCCGGACGCAGTGCAGAGACACCGGCCGCCCAAGCTCGGCCGCCAGGCCAAGCTGCAACCGCAGAACTTCCCGCTGTGCCGCCAGACTTTTGCGGTGGCGGCCGCTACCGTCCAGCCCGATCTCGCCGATGCCTAGCCCGGGGTTGGCCAGCAGCAGGCCCCGAAGCTCTGCCAGCCAGCCTGCTGCGGCGTCGCCAGCCGATAAGGCCCCACCAGGCGATAAGGCCCCACCAGCGCTACACAATTCTTCAACCTGCCAGGGATGCACGCCGACAAACCCGCGCACGTTCCCGTTTGCAGCCGCCAGACTCGCCACCAGCTCCCAGTCATCAGTTAAACCCGAGTTTATCCACCATTGCCCCTCTGCCGGGAAGAGCTCAGTCGCCCCAGGCACATGCCCCGGAACCTCCCCGGACGCATGCCCCGCAACCTGCACAGGCAAATGCAAATGCGCATC
>CAZDYA010000076.1:0-7002 GCA_964509515.1 uncultured Spirochaeta sp. | reverse complement strand
CTACGATATTCTGCCCTTCGAAGGCCAGGATATTTTTCCCAATATGTACTGGTACTACGGGCAGCAGGACATGAAGACCGCCCAGTTCCTCAAGAACGAGGATAATATCTACATCACCTTTATTACCAACTTCTCGTGTGCGCCCGACAGCTTCATGCTGCACTACATCAAGTGGATCATGGGAACCAAGCCCTTCCTTATCCTGGAGCTGGATAGCCATTCGGCCGATGCCGGGGTTGATACCCGGGTCGAGGCCTTTTTGGATATCATTGAAGGCTACCGCAGCAAGCTGGGCGAGCTGCATACCGAGCGTTACGACAACGGCTTGCGTTTTGTGAATACCGGCGATGAGAACATTCATATTCGCGACGAGGTGCATAACCGCAATATTCCGATCCGCAACAACCCCAAGGTCAGGATGCTGGTTTCCAACATGGGCGACCTGGGAACCCGGATGGTGGCCGAGGTAATCAATTCCACCGGGATTTCGGCCATTCCCATGCCAATGGCCGATCACGAGACCATACAGGTTGCGCGCGCTCATTCCAGTGGCAAGGAGTGTGTTCCATCGCACCTGGTGCTCGGCGGGGCGCTCAAGTTCCTGGCCTCTGATCAGTATCGCAAGGACGAGATCTACCTGCTGTTTGTGCCGATTACCACCGGCCCATGCCGTACTGGTCAGTATTTCGTCTTTTATGAGAACCTGTTCCGCGATCTGCGTATAGAGAACGTGGTTGTCTTTACCATGAGTGCCGACAATTCCTATACCGAGTTGGGACCCAAGTTCAGCCGCCATATCTGGTGGGCCATGCTGATTGGTGACTACATGAAGGATGTCGAAAACACCCTGCGTGCCTGTGCGGTAGATCCCAAGGCCGCCATGGTGGAATTCCATCGCCACTTTAACGAGTTGGTCGAGGTCGCTGGCCGCGATGTCAGCAAGGCGCCTCAGGTGCTCAAGCTGGTTAGCCGGGATCTGCAAAAGGTTCCCCTGCGGCACAAGATGAAGCACGCCCCGCGGGTCTTGATCGTTGGCGAGATTTATGTGCGCCGCGATGACTTTGCGGTTGATGAACTGATTGAACTGTTCAGCCACAAGGGCATCATCGGCAAGGTGTCAGGCACTACCGAATGGATACATTATCTGGACTTTGTGCGCCGCTACGACCTGCGCAAGCGGCTCAAGCTGGTGCCGATCTGGCGCCGGCTGTTTTCCGAGCCCTTCCGGAGCCTTGTAAAACTGAAGATCGAGACTGCCTGGAAACACTGGGTCGAAAACAAGATCAAAAAGGCCTTGCATGGCAGCGATCTGCTGCCGCCGGTGCCGCATAACATGGACAAGATCATGCAGAATACCGAGACGCACTTCCTTAGCCATGAGCTTAACAGCGAGATCGCTATTTCGTCCGGTGTTGCGGCAACCGCCATGCAGCATGGCTATTCCGGGGTAGTAAACATTTCACCCTTTGCCTGTCTGATTGGCCGTGTTATCGAAGGTATTTATACCCCCTGGGCCAGGGACCGCAAGTATCCGATTATCTCGGTCGAGGTCGACGGCAACCTGCTGCCGGCTGGCATCAAGAGCAAGTTGAACATCTTTATGTTGAACGTTATGCGCTTCCGGCAGAATCCCGGGTTGGCTGAGTTGGTTGAATTGCCAGAGGAGACTCCGGTTGATGATGCCCCGGCAGATCAGCTGTCAGCTGCACCAGGCGCGGCTATCAATGGAACAACTCACGAGGAGCAGAAAGCCGCGATTCGTGAAATGCAGTCAATCGGCAAGAAGTAATTCTCGCACCAGGGCCTCTTACACGATGGGGATGCGCAAAATAAAAGCCGTCCCCTTATCCCTGGTCATGGAGATTGTGGCGCCGATTTGTTCTGTCAGGATTTGCACCAGATTCAGACCGAAGCCTGGCGGATTGTGTATATCAACGCTTGCCGGAATCCCGATGCCGTTATCGCTTACTTCGATTATGACCAGGTGATCCCTTTTTGTAGCCGTGATTTTCATCTGGCCACCCACATTGCCGGGAAAGGCGTATTTTAGCGAATTGGTAATCAGCTCATTTACCAGTATGCCCAGGTGGAAAACAATCTTCGGATCCATGCAGATCTCTTCGATATTGGTAACAATGGAAATCGCCTTGTGGTTGGGAAAGGTCTCGGAAACCTCGTCTACCAGTAGCTCAAAATAGCTCTTGATATTGATATCCTGGTAATTATTGGAACGGTACAGCCGGTCATAGATCAGCATCATGCTCTGGACACGGTTACGGGCATCCTCCAGGGCCTCTATGGCCACCAGTTCGCTAACGCTACCAGCCTGCAGGGTCAGCAGATTTACCACGGTTGCCATGTTGTTCTTGATGCGGTGGTGGACTTCTCGCAGCAGAACATCCTTTTCACGCAGGGCGTCAACGGTTTCGGCTTGCGCACGTTTGCGTTGCCGGCTGCTTTTTATCAGTAAAAATATGATGATCAATTGTGTGATCAATCCCAGTATGCTGGCTACCAGAAATATCCGGGTGCGGATGGCCAAGGCCTGCTGAGCCAGGTGTTCCTCGGTGTAATCATGAATGATCCCGAACACGGTGTTATTTTCAAGGTCATATTCAGCCAGCGAGTGGATATAGCGTAACTGATCGTCGTTGGCGCGGCGTATGCGAAATCGGATGTTGTAGGGGTCTCCGTCCTGCATCAGGGTCCGCAGTTCCTCATCCAGGCGGGCCCGGTCCTCGGGCAGGGGAATCTCCTGGACTTTTTTGATCGACCACTCATCATTATTCAAGCCGTAAATTGTTTTTGCCCCTGCAGAGGCGGTGACAATGTTGGTGTTAAAATCAAAAACCCAGTGGCCAATGTTGGCAATGTTTTCGGCTCTTTCCAGATCCCGGTTGGCTGCGGCCAGTTCCTTGCTCAGGGTTTCGCGCCGGGTAACATCGTGTATGATGGTAAAAAGGACCGGCCCGTCGTCCGTGTCAACCAGTGTGCTGTGTACCTGTACCAGCAAATTCTGGCCGTTGCTGCGTCGGTGCTGCAGCAGAAAGGCGTCCTGACGACCTTCAAAGGCGGCCTCAAGATTATCCTTAACCTGCTGGGGGCTGTTTGTGCTTAGCTCACCGATCAGCATGCCTTCAATAGTCTGACGATCATATCCATAAAGGTTGGCGGCGGCTTCGTTGGCGCGAATGATCTTTCCGCTTGATGGTTCAAGGATCATAATCGGCACGGATGAATTGGCAAAAAACTTGTAACAGGCGCTGTCGGCGGAGCTATCCAGGGCCCACAAAGAAGCGGACAACGTAAATAGAATAATTGCTAGGTACAAAACTCGCCTTGCCATATATCTACACCCTAAACCTATGTTAACATAAGCGCCAGTGTTTTTACAAAAAAGTAATATAGAATACTAATCTGTGAGCTCTGGTCTGGGTTCTTCATCCTCTAGCCGGAAAAATTCCATTGCCTCTTCCAGCATGGCAGCCTGCTGCGAAAGGGCGTCACTGGTAGCGGCCAGCTGCTCGGCGGCAGCGGCGTTGGACTGCACTACGCTGTCCAGCTGCTGTATCGACAGGTTGATCTCCTGCACCCCGCGGGATTGTTCCTGGCTGCCGACCGATATTTCCTGAACCAACTCGGCGGTCATTTGAATCTCTGGCACAATGGACTTTAGTATTTCTCCGGCGCGGTCGGCTACCTTGACGTTAGTCAGTGAAAGCTCGTTGATGTCGTTGGCGGCTGTGCGCGAGCGGTCAGCCAGCTTGCGGACCTCGTTGGCAACAACGGCAAAGCCTCGTCCCTCGGCACCGGCCCGTGCGGCCTCAACTGCGGCGTTAAGTGCCAAAAGGTCGGTCTGGCGGGCGATGTCCTGAATTATGCTGATGCGCTCGACGATCTCGCGCATCGCCTTGACGGTCTGTTCAACAGCCTTGCCGCCTTCTTCCGCATCAGCGGATACCTTGATAGCTATGCTGCGGGTTTGCTCCGCGTTATCGGCATTTTGTTTGATGCCAGCGGCTGTTTGCTCCATGCTGGCCGAAATCTCTTCGACACTGGCGGCCTGTTCGGTCGAGCCGGTGGATAATTCCTGGCTGCTGCTGCGTATTTGAACCCCTTCCTGGTTGACGCTGCTGCTGGCTGTCTTGACGCGGCCAACGATGGACTGCAGTGATGCTACCATCTGACGGATGCCCTCTTGCAGCAGGCCAATGTCGTCGGCGCTGTTGGCTTGGTCCACCTCGATTGTAAGGTCTCCCTGGGCAATCGCTTCGGCGTATCCGCGTATCCGGCGTACCGGTTGTATGGCCAGCCGGGAAACCAGCCGATGTATCAGGGCCGAGGCGATTATCAGAATTAACAGCGCAATACCACTGATTGATGCCAGGGTAATCCGGACATCGCTTTGCAGCTCATCTAGTGGGAACAAAAAGTGAAAACCCCCGCGCAGGTCGCCGGCACGCATGCCCTCCATTTCAAAGCCCAGCACATCGGTCTCGCCGTTGCCGTGGCACAGCAAGCAACCCTCCTGAACGTTAATCAGCCGGACGAAACGGACCGCGTTCAGGTCCTTATCGATCTCGTGGTAGCTGGTCAGTCCTTGCTGGCTCATCATTTCCAGCACCTCGGCTTCACGGCCTTCGGCCAGGTTTCGTGGGTTGCGGGGAGTTGTAGAGATTACCTTGAATTCAAAGCCCAGTTCCCCGGCATTCTTCTCGATTGACTGCCAGCTGGCAACGATGGGAATGGCTTCGTACATTTTTAGATTGCCGGCAATGCGCAGCCTCTCCGCATTGTTGGTTACGCCTTGCATGGCTTTCTGCGCCTCGGCAAACAGGCTTTCCTGATCGACGATGCCATCCTCCCAAAGGGTCGAGACCGAGTCGCGAATTTCCTCGGCGACCGCCGAGACCCCGGCGGCTTGTTGGGTGATGCCGAGCATGGCCTGGCGATTGATCTGATTGCCGGCCAGCACCAGGGTGATGGCAATGGTAAAAACGAAAACGGTTATAACAATGGCTACGATTTTGGTACCAAAGTTTATATTGCGTAAGGCTCTCATGATAATAAGTATAGATAGAGAAGTTCTGATTGACCAGTAAATTAGTCATTTTAGCCTTTACAGATAGCTATGCAAGCTTGAGAACAGCAGGTTCACTCCCAGAAAGGTGAACAGGGCCAGCACAAATCCAGTGATGGCGATGATGTCCATCAAGGTTTTGCGCTTGTAACCTGATATCTGCAGGAATAAATAGACTGTGTATGATATCCAGGTGACCAGGGCCCAGACTTCTTTTGGATCCCATCCCCAGTAACGGCCCCAGGCCTGATGGGCCCAAAGCGAGCCAAAAAGCAGGGCGCCGGCTGTAAAAAGGGGGTAGCCAATGCTGATGGCGGCGGCCGACAGGCGGTGGAACATCTCATTTTCGGGGTGTCGGCTCCAAAGCGAGGCTATTGCCATGCCGAAGCCCAGCAGGAAAAAACCCTCGCCGGCAATGGTGGTGCTGACATGGATAAGCAGCCACAGGCTGCGCAGGGCCGGCAGCGGAGCCTGGGCGGCAGTGGCGACGCCGGGAAACATGGCGGCGGCCAGCAGGGCCGCGGCCGCCGCCGAAGACCAGAAGCGCAGGGCCGGTAGCGGGCCGTGGGAGGCCGCCGCCGCGCCCCCTGATAGCTGCCGGCCAATCCGCCAGGTGCCGATAGTGGCGGTAGCAGCCAGCAGGCAGAAAACGCTGTCAGTGCCGGAAAGCAGCGGAAAGCCGGCAGCAATACTGCGGGCAATCAGAAAGGCTGCGACCGAGACAGGGACTGTTAGCGATAGTACCATGGCGACCCTGCTGGCCAAAACAGAGTCAAGCTGCCGCCAAAAAATGATGCCGTAGATCAGGCTGGCCGCCGCCGCCCCTGCAATTCCAAATATCAATATGCTGTGCATCATTTGCCCCCTGTTTCGATTAAAACCTTCTTGCGTCGCATCCTGGCGGCCGAAAGAAAGGCCCCTGCGACCAGCATCAGGGCGCCAAAGCCGGCAGGCAGGGCACCGGGGTCATAGCTTAAGCGCAGCCCGCTGATTATCTTGTGACCAGTGCTCACCGCTTGCATTTGCAGGCTTTCACCGGCCTGCTCTACCGACATGCGGCCGCTTATGACGCCGTCTTTTTGCCCCAAAAAGAAAAAGTTTGCCAGAGCGGGCTCGCTTGGGTCGCCGGTTTTGCCGGATTCGCCAGTGCCCGCATAGGTTAATAGCCACAGCGTTCCGTCAAGCATGAAGCCTTCCTGCTCCGCCAGGGTGATCTGATGTTCCGGCAGAACCAGGCTTTGCAGGGTAACAGCTTTCCGCCGGCTCCAATCGGTCTGGTAAAGCCGATAGGGAAAGATACGCAAAGGCCTGTTTATCGCTGTGCGGCCTGTATATGCCGGCTTGCCGGGGGTATGGATTTCAAGGATGCTTTCCCAGCCGGTCAGATCGTTTTTATCGTTATAAAGCTCGCGGCTTTCTAGCAAGGTCAGGCCTATGCCGCCTTCGGTTTGCTGGAATTCGCCGATCTCAAGGATGATGGATTCCTCCTGCCGTAGTGCCAGACTCAAGCTGGCTCCGGCCACCACACCGGCCAGACCAAGCAGCAGCAGCGGCAGGCCCCAATCCAGCGGGGATCTTGGCAAATGTTTGTTCAGGTACCTGACTGCCATGATAACGGCAAGAATTCCGGTCAATACCAATAGAAGCTTCAGCATCATCGCAGAAGATTATCACAAGGTTAAATAAATGACTATAACCCAGTTATTTGGTCGGTTATTCTTGAATTTTTCAGAGCCCGGGAGTAACTTTTATTAACGGGAGATACAAATGCGCGGATTCAAGTCAATGAGAACCAGGCTGGTTACCCTTTTTGGTGGTGTAACAGCCCTTTTGTTGGTGGTTATGGCCATCGTCATGATCGTTCAGGTGTCCAGATCTCAAGGCCAAACCATAGATGGGCTGGCGATGGAGATTGTTCAGGC
>CAZDYA010000075.1:0-7008 GCA_964509515.1 uncultured Spirochaeta sp. | reverse complement strand
GGCAAGACATCGGTGACGCGTCTGCCAATCAGGTCTGCAGCTGTCATGCCAAGTAGTTCACAAAAGGCCTCATTGGCATAGACGTATTCATAATCTATTGGCAAGCCCTTTCCATCCAACACAATTCTGTGCACGGCAACAGGTACAGGTAGATTGGAAAGCAAGGCCTGAGTATCCATATCTTATAGTGTAATACAAGAGTATGGGAAAAGAAATTGTAAAATGAATATTAGTAGGGAAAATTGGTTAGGTATATAAAAAAATCAGTCGTTATCGTGGAAGTTCATCGCAAATATCTCTTCGATGGCTGCTGCCGCTGCTTCTTCGTCCGGACCTTCGACTGTCATGGTGATGGTGTCACCGTGTATGGCCCCAAGCGTCAGGATCAACATGATTTCACGGCAATCGGCCACAATATCACCATTTGCCAGTAAAATGGTGGCATCGTATTTCATTGCTGTTTTGTGAAGCATTCCGGAAGGGCGGGCGTGGATTCCTTTGGGGTTGGTTACAATTAGCTGCTTGCGGATCATGGTCAGTCCTTAATCAGGCGGCAGACCTCATCGGCCTCTTCTTTCAGGCCTTCAAACAATTCTTTTTGTTCATTGGCGGAAGCCGCCGCGCCTTGCTCCATCGCAAGGGCCAATTCGGCCAGTCGCGTAAAGGCCATGTTTCGGGCAAACCCCTTCATTTTGTGGGCAGCTTTTCTTATCTGATCGGTATCGCCTGCGTCTATGGCTGCATCAATGTTGGCCAGATACTCCGGGATGTCTTCCAGGGAAAAGGATAGAAGCTCTTTTAGCAGTTCCTGGTCGTTGCCAAGACGCTGTAGTACCTCTTCCTGGTTGAAGTGTTGGTTCATGACGACCATTTTACGAATAAATAGCGATATGTTGCAAGCGAATCGCGGGCAGTTTTTTCAAAATGGGTTTAGTGCCGAGGGGGAAATCCCTAACGCAGAGCCTGGGTATAGGCCTGCTGATAGTGTTTTATCAAGCGTTCCCAGTCGAACAACGGGGCCGCGGCCTCGGTGCGGTTTCGCAGCTCAATGCGTTCCCGGCGTCCGTGCTTGGCAAAATCCAGCAGAAAGCGGGCCAGATCGCGTGCGCTTTCCTGGTAGCTACGGTTCTTGCGGTTAAGGACGTATAGACCCTTGCGGCGTGGCACCTTCATGGTTTTCTGTACATAGTCGCCAAAACCCGACAGGTTGCTGGTCACCGCAGGGATGCCCGAAGAAACGCATTCCAGTGGGGTGTAGCCCCAGGGTTCGTAATAGCTCGGGAAGATTCCCAGATGACAGCCGCGCACGAATTCGGCGTATTCCATGCCAAACAAGGGGCTTATCTGCGAGATAAAGTCAGGATGGTATACGATTTTAACCGGGTCATCGGCATAATTGAATAGCTGGACACGACGTATCCCGCAAAGTATCTCATCGTGCTGATCGTCAACCATATTGTGAGTGGTGACAAAGGGCATCTCTTCGCTGTGCCAGGACTGCAGGGTTCGACGCAGCCGCAATCGGTAATAATCATCGACGCAGGAGTTAAGGTCAGGCATGCGGGCGCTGCTTTCGGTTAGCGCCCGGTAAAGCAGGTTTTGCTTGACCTGATCGGCAATGGCATTACAGGTGCTACGCAGTTCTTCCAGCATGGCCCTGGACTGTAAAACCTCCGGGTTGATGCTGTGAAAAGGGGCGCGGGTGATAAAAAATACGACGATGTTAATCGGCAAGCCAAGTGCTTTCAGCTCGTCGTTCAGGATACGCAGGGAGTCCAGGGTAATATCAAAGCCCTTGTTGCGGTATTCATAGCGGCCGGAGGTAAAAAAATACAGGGTTTTATCCAGATCAATGGGCTTGTGCCGGAAAAAATGCCCCATTACAAGGGCATGAATGCGCTCCTTGTTGATCTTGTGAAGGTTCTGGAATTCGTGCAGGGCCTCAAAACGTGAGCTGTTTATTCCGTTTGGCAAAAGCAGATCAGGGGTGCGGCCCAGCAGATGC
Organism: uncultured Spirochaeta sp.; assembly: GCA_964509515.1. Taxonomy (GTDB): domain Bacteria; phylum Spirochaetota; class Spirochaetia; order DSM-27196; family DSM-8902; genus Spirochaeta_B. The sequence goes on along the minus strand of CAZDYA010000075.1, from coordinate 5,003 downwards.
TTGCATTCTTCGGCCGTGATGGCGCTCACGGTAGTAAAAACCGTGGCATTATTGGCCGCCGCGCGTTCTATGCCGACGGCGGCGCCAATGCCGAAGCGGCTGGCCTCATTTTTCCAGTCATAGCTTTCCAATCTTTCGTAAAACCCATCCTTTTGCATGGCCAGGTAGCGGCCTAGCAGGGTAGCGTGGGTTGTAAAAACGGTGCGCGGGCTTGGCGTTGACTCCTTGACATCGTCTTGTTTAAGCATGGACAGGGGAAGGCCCGCCATCCATTCGTGGAAATGATAGATAACAGAGGTTCCTGCTTCATCAAAGAGTAAATTGGAGTGGCGGCAAAATTCAAAAAGCCCAAAGCCAAAACGCAGGACATCGCGCATTAGTTGATCATGCTCGTTGACAGCTGCGCCGGTCATGCTATTTACCTTGTCTCGCATGGCTGCATCACTGTGCGGTGCTGAGGATGGGTCTATCAGGACAACCTCCGGCCGACCGGAAACCAGCCAGATGCCATGCTGCACTCGCCAGCCGGCCGCACGCAGATGCTCTATGGTTTTACCAATTGGTGACTCGTCCGGCACCAGGGGGTCGATTACAGCATCGGCTTCTTTGGCAAAATATGGTCCAACCAGCACATAGCGGCCGGGCTCCATTTGTTGCTTGATGCTGGGGATCTTGGTTCTTATGACGGTATATATGCCACCTACCTGGTTGCATACTTCCCATGCTGATTCGATGATTACGGTGCTGGCGATCCGTGAAGGGCTCATGCCTTTACTTTAGTTGACGCGCAGGAGTGAAGTCAATCAAGCGCGGCTTTAGCAGGTGTAATCCAAGGCCGGCAGCAATCAATATTGTAAAAATGATGCAGCCGCCGCTCCACCACAAGGCGCTTGAATACTGCCCGAAAGCTGCAGCGCGGATAAGCCTTACACTGTGGGTCAGGGGGAATATCTCTGCCAGGGGGCGGATAATGGCGGGCAGGTTTTCCAGCGGGAAAACGACCCCGGAAAAAAAGAACATCGGCGAGAGCACCCCGGTAAAGAAGAAGTTGAAATGGTTGATATTCTTGACCAGGCCGGTGACCAACAGGCCGATGGAGCCGAACATAAGTCCGGTTGCGCCTCCGATTATAGGTGTGAGTAGCAATAACCGTAGATTTCCCAGTCCAAAGAGGGAAACAACCAAAAGCACGGCCAGCGAGAAAAACATACCCTTGCTGCCGGCCCAAAGGATTTCACCAATCAGCAGGTTCTTCCAGGTCATGGGAGCGGCCAGCATTCCGTCATAAACCTTTTCGTATTCAAGCCTGATGAAGGTTCCGTATGTGCATTCAAAGGCCGAGGTATACATGGCGCTGGTAACCAGCAATCCGCTGGCCAGAAAAGACAGATAGGGAACGCCGTTCATCTGGTCAATATATTTGCCAAGCCCGAAGCCTATGCCTAAAAGAAAAATAATCGGCTCCAGGAAAGGCGGCAGGCCGTTGCTGATCAGGTTGCGGGTATAGACGCGATAGTGGCGGAACCAGACGCCGCCCAGCCGGCGCGGCAGGCGTGGATAGCGGCTTGGTGATTTATTGGCCTTCATTTAAGCTCCTTCCGGTGGCACGCAGAAAAACGTCTTCCAAATTTGCCTGTCTAATGTATATGCGGACACTGCCAAGACTGCTTGAAAGCTCTTCAAGCTCAGCGATGTTATTGCTGTAGTAATATCTGGTGCCGTTATAGTCTTCATGGCGGATGTTCCGCGAAGGCAGGTCATTGGTTAGAGGGCTTAATGTCTCCAGGACGTATTTTTCTATGTTTTCCTGCAGCAGGGTAGCCGGGGCTCCCTCCATCATCTTTTTCCCGTGGTCCATGATCAAAATGCGGTCACATATCTGAAAGGCCTCTTCCATGTAATGGGTTGTCAGCACAATGGTGACCCCCTTTTCCTTGAGTTCTCGCAGCTTGTTCCAGATCAGGTGTCTGACCTGGGGATCAAGCCCGGTTGTCGGTTCATCAAGAATAAGGAGTTCGGGATCGTTGAGCAGGGCCCGGGCAATGGCCAGCCGGCGCTGCATACCACCCGAAAGTTGCCTGATAGGAACATCGCTTTTATGGCCCAGTTCCATAAAATCCAATAATTCATCAATTTTGGCCTTTGATTCCCGGGCAGTCATGTCATAGAAGCGGCAATAGATTCCCAGGTTCTGCCGAACATTGAGCTCTTCGTCCAGGGCATTGTCCTGCATTACCACCCCGGTGCGTTGCTTGATTTCCAGCTCGTCCCTGGCCGGATCAAAGCCGAAGACCGAGAAAATGGTGGCAGGCACAGTATCGCGCTGTGCCTTGCCGTAGATCATTTTCATGGTGCTGGTCTTGCCGGCGCCGTTTGGTCCCAGAAAGCCGAAACACTCGGCCTGATTAACCGAGAAGGAAAGGCCGCACACTGCTTGTAAGCTGCCGTAACGCTTGCAGATGCCTTCAGCAACGATTAGTGGCGGCATGTTGTTCATGGCAGCTTCCTGTAGGCGCCCTGATCAGCGCTGGTGGCCATGCTGGCGTATACCTTCAGGGCAGTGCTGACTTCCCGCTGCCTGTTTTTGGGAGTCCAGGCCTGTGCCCCACGGGCTTCCTGGGCCTGGCGCCGTTTTTCCAACTCATCAGTAGAGCATTTTAGCTCGATGCGGCGTCCGGGGATGTCGATCTCGATGGTGTCGCCGTCTTCAACCAGGGCGATAGCCCCTCCGGCTGCAGCTTCGGGGCTGGCATGGCCGATGGATAGACCGCTGGTTCCCCCGGAAAATCGGCCGTCAGTCAGCAATGCGCATTCTTTTCCCAGCCCCATTGATTTAAGGTAGCTGGTCGGGTAAAGCATTTCTTGCATGCCAGGGCCGCCCTTCGGTCCTTCATAACGGATAATAACGACTGTGCCAGCCTTTACTTCGCCCTCCAGAATGCCTGCAACAGCATCCTCCTGGCTTTCGTATACCTTGGCAGTGCCTGTAAAGCGGAAGATGCTTTCATCGACACCGGCGGTCTTTACTATGCAGCCCTTTTCGGCGATGTTGCCAAACAGTACAGCCAGACCTCCGTCAGCATAGTAGGCGTTGTCCCGGCTGCGAATACAGCCGTCTTGGCGGTCGGTATCCAGCTCCTTGAAGCGGCGGTCCTGGCTACCCATGACAAGGCTGGGAACACCGCCGGGGGCGGCCGAGAAAAATGTCAAAGCCTTTTCGCGGGCTGCCTGCTTGCCGGAATTGTTGGTGTCAGCGATGTCCCAGTCAGCCAGGGCCTCGGCCAGGCTAGGGTAGTCTACCCTGCTGACGTTAGTGTCCAGCAAGCCGGCTCGGTCAAGCTCGGCCAGAATACCCATAATGCCGCCGGCGCGGTGAACATCCTCTATATGGTAGCTGGAATTTGGGCTGACCTTGCAAAGGCATGGAACCTTGCGCGAAAGCCCGTCGATGTCGCTCATCGAAAAGTCAACCCCGGCCTCACGTGCGATTGCCAGTAGATGAAGTACTGTGTTGGTGCTACCGCCCATGGCAATATCAAGTGTCATGCTGTTCATGAAAGATGCCCGGCTGGCGATCGCCCGCGGCAACACGGCTTCGTTGCCGCCTTCGTAGTACTCGCGCGTCATCTCAACAATTCTGTTGGCCGCGCGCACAAACAGGCCCTTGCGTTCCGCATGGGTGGCAACGACGGTGCCGTTACCCGGCAGCGCCAGCCCCAGGGCCTCGTTCAGACAGTTCATGGAATTTGCTGTGAACATCCCCGAGCAGCTGCCACAGGTTGGACAGGCGTTTTCCTCGACGGCATTCAGGGTCTGATCATCTACCTTGCTGTCAGCCGCCATAACCATGGCGTCAACCAGATCGTATTTCTTGTCACCAACGATACCGGCCTCCATCGGGCCGCCAGAGACGAAAATTGTGGGAATGTTCAGGCGCATGGCGGCCAGCAGCATGCCGGGGGTGATTTTGTCGCAGTTTGAAATACAAATCATGGCATCTGCGCAATGTGCGTTTACCATATATTCAACGCTGTCAGCGATCAACTCGCGGCTGGGCAAGCTGTAAAGCATACCGCCATGGCCCATGGCGATGCCATCATCAATCGCAATGGTATTGAATTCAGCGGCAAAGCAGCCCTGGGCCTCGATCAAACGCTTAACTTCCTGACCGATTTCGTGCAGGTGAACATGACCCGGCACAAATTGGGTGAATGAATTGGCAATGGCAATAATTGGTTTGCCGAAATGTTCCTTTTTCATGCCATTGGCACGCCAAAGGCTTCTGGCGCCGGCCATGTTGCGGCCAGCGGTTGATCTGAGACTTCTTAATTCAGGCATGTCGCCCTCCCGTGGTGTTTCTTGTAGCATAAAAGATGAACCGTTTCTTCCAGAGTGTCAACAATCAGTTGATCAGCCTGTTTTTTGTGATCCCCAGAAAATCATCAAGCAGCTGCTCAAGCTGATCTATCTGCAAGGGCTTTGAAAGAAAACCCTGCATGCCAGCCTGGTAGCAAAGCTCTTTCTCGTTTTGCATTACCCCGGCACTTAGCGCCAGGATGGGGGTGTTAAGGTGCTGATCCAGACGGCGAATACGACGGGTGGCTTCCAGGCCATCCATCCCGGGCATCTGTATGTCCATAATTATCATTTCAAGCTTATTGTTGCTGGCGATTTTCACGGCTTCCACGCCGTTTTCTGCCTTAAATATTTCCGCACCTGGCAACAATTCTTCCAATACCCTTGTCATTAATACCATGTTCGCCCGCACGTCCTCGACTATCATTATTTTCATTTCAGTCCTGCTCCGCCATTTCATGGCTGATTTCTTCGAATTCACGGTGGATACGTGAAAAGACAGCAATGATGTCCGGGTCGAAATGAGCCCCTGCCTCTTTTACGATAATGTCATACGCCTGGGTATGAGGAAAGGCTGGCTTGTAAACCCGTTTGCTGCGCAGGGCATCGTACACGTCAGCGACTGCCACTATTCTTCCCGCCAGCGG
>CAZDYA010000074.1:0-7023 GCA_964509515.1 uncultured Spirochaeta sp. | reverse complement strand
GCATTGGATGGCCAAGGAATCTTACCTCATCACCGGTTGATACACCGCGCCCACCGGAGTAAACCTGCAGGGACACAAGATCATTTGAAAGGCGGATAACCTCTGCCAACGAAGTGCCATATTTGCTTTGCACTGTTGCCAATTCACCGTAGCGGACACCTTCGGCCCGAACGGAAATAACATTGCCTGCGATTGATTCAATCTTGCTGTATACCTTTTGCATTACGCACCTTCCTTAACGCTATACTGAGCAATCATTTCTTCTACTTCTTTTTCTTTTGCCTTGAAGGCATCAGATTCCCATTCGGCAGAGTTATAATCACGGAACTTTTGGCGCAAATCGGTAAAAAAGGCCCGCGCATCCGCCTTGTCTTTAAGTTCGTAATCAGAACGCAGAATGGTTTCCATCAGGTTAAAGACCCGTTCCTGACGCTCAGTCGAAACAGCCTGATCTACAGGATCAAAGGAGTTCTGCTGCAAGTAGCAGAAGTCGATGAACTCGGCCTTTTGGTAATAAACGTAATCATCCAAACCGGTACCTTCTTCACCAACAACCTTCATCATCTGGCCAACTTCATTCCCCTGAACCAGAACAGAGCGGGCATATTCCACCTTGTCTTCGGAAATAATACCGCCATATTTGCTCCAACTGTCCAACGGATGAATGGCAGGATATTTACGTGCATCAGAACGCTCACGGCTCAGACCATGAAAGGCACCGACAACCTTCAGGGTCGCCTGGGTTACTGGCTCTTCAAAGTTACCACCAGCAGGACTAACCGTACCGCCGATTGTAACCGATCCACTGCTGCCATCTCGAAGTTCAACTACCCCTGCTCTTTCATAGAAAGATGCGATAACCGACTCAAGATAGGCCGGGAAGGCTTCTTCACCAGGGATTTCCTCCAAACGACCGGACATTTCACGCATGGCCTGCGCCCAGCGGCTGGTAGAGTCAGCAAGCAGAAGAACATTCAGTCCCATCTGACGATAATACTCTGCCAGGGTTACCCCGGTGTATACCGAGGCTTCACGGGCAGCAACCGGCATGGAAGATGTATTACAAATGATGATGGTTCTTTCCATCAGGGTTCGCCCTGTACGAGGGTCAACCAGCTCCGGGAACTCCTTGAGGGTTTCTACAACCTCACCAGCACGCTCACCGCAGGCGGTAATAATTACAACGTCAACATCTGCATTACGGCTGGTAACCTGCTGCAAAACGGTCTTTCCAGCACCAAATGGTCCAGGAGTACAGTACGTTCCCCCCAGTGCAACCGGAAAGAAGGTATCAACCGTTCTAACCTTGGTAACCATTGGCTTGGTCGGTCGCAGACGTTTTTCATAAGCCTCAATGGCCCGCTTAACCGGCCAGTTAAAAATCATCGTCAATTCACGTTTCTGACCGTTTTCATTGGTAACAACGGCGACCTGCTGAGTAACCTTATATGCGCCGGCAGCTGCGACAGATTCAACAGTCCAGGCACCTTCCAGCTCAAAAGGCACCATGATTTTATGGGTGAAAATCCCTTCAGGAACGGTTCCCAGCATATCACCGGCGTAAACAGTGTCTCCCTGTTTGACGGCGGGTGTAAAATCCCAATTTTTTTCACGATTCAAGGCATCCAGGTAGATCCCTCTATCGAGAAAGAATCCACACTGTTCTGCCAGTTCCGGAAGAGGATTCTGCAAACCATCATAAATCTGACCCAGCAGACCAGGTCCAAGCTCGACCGCGAGCAAATCCTGGGTGAACTCTACTGTATCGCCAACCCCAATACCGCGGGTTTCTTCGAAAACCTGCATCTCAACCTGAGCTCCGCGGATACGAATAACCTCTGCCTTGAGTTTCCTGTCGTCGACGGCAACATAGCCCACCTCATTAAGGGAAACGTTTCCGTCTACCTTAACCGATACCATGTTTCCGTTAACACCGATTACCTTTCCTTTTGTGTGCTGTGTCATAATATTGCTCCAGATTCTGACTTTGGTACATGATTTTCTATTTCAGCCCAAATAGAATTATATGCTGCAGTAAACCGATCAACACCCTGCTGCCTTGAAAAACTTTTTTTCCTTTGCAGCAAAAGTAATTTGAATCCATATACCGCCAAAAAACGAATATCAAAAAAATGCCCAACCGCCAGGTCATCAAGCTTGGCCCAGCGACGACGATCAAGAAACTGCTCCCGCAACAGGGGATCAGGCTGGTTTAAAGCCTCAGAACAATCCCGCTCTATCTCTCCGCCTGTTGAAACCGACGGATTTGGGATGTATTCACGATTTAGCTTAGAGGCTCTGGCAGAAGCCAGCGCGGTTCGAAGGCCTCTTTCATACTCGGCAAATTCCGGTATGACTTGCTCAGCCCTTCTTACATACTCATCAATGTTACCGGCATTTGCCAGCCCATCGATAATTGAAAGATCCCGAACATCCAGCCAAGGCTGGCATTGCTCAAAAAATTCCGAAACAGACAAAAAATTTTCTGAATCATAATCGAGATAGGGCAAGCTGGCCGGCAAGTTATAGTATTGCTTCACGGCAATATCCCTTTAACCCTTTTCTGCAGCTGTCTGAATAATCTCGCCAATAGCTACATTGGCCCTGGCAGCCATCATTTCAGCCAGACTCTGGGCAGAAATTTCAAAAAATGCTGAACCGTCTTTCTCACCAACCCGGAAACCAGCAGCTACTTTTGGATTAGGCACAATTTCCATTCCCTGCTTAAGCTTTTCTGCCAGCTTGGAACGCAGGCCCTTTTCCATTGCTGAAAATTCTTCTTCCGGAATCATCAAGGCCAGATTTTCAACAGCCTGTCCCTTCCAGTTTTGCATAAGGGAAACAATTGTTTTCTCCAGCATATCGCTTGAGAATGCATTGCGGGTTTCATCCTTGATAACAGCAGCGAATACCTGCTGAAGCTGATTCTGGGTCTGTAACAGCACATCGCGCGCTGCCTGTTGCGTAGCGGATTTGCCGGCCTGAGCAAACTTGTCAGCCTCAGCCTTGCCCGCCTGTATGATATGTTCGGCCTCTGAGCGGGCTTCGGCAATAATCTGCCTGGCTTTTTGCTCGGCATCACTGATGATCGACTTGGCCTGGTTATCCGCGGCCTCGACGCCTTCCTGCTTGATCTTATCAATAAGTTCTTTCAATTGAGTGTCCATACATATCCTCGCAAAGTGATTAGTATAATGTCTGCGCGATTGTAGACCATGGATTTGAATTGTGCAACCATAATCTTAATCCCATAATAAATATGACAAAATTGTTGGTTAATCAAGTATCCAGACGAAAATCGCCAATTATTTTATATACATTTTTGTCAAATTTTACTTTCATGTCTCTTTCAGGGAAAAATATTGGTAATTTTTCCTTGATTAAATCGACAGCAGCTGAATATATCTCCATTTTTTCTTCATCACTGACTTTTGCCAGTGTTACTATATGAACATCGACCACATAGCCACGCCCATATTCGCTCCCATAACCAGCAGAAAAGGTGGCCCCGACATTAAACAGGCCATCCATCGATGGGTTGGCAGTAGCACCCTCTGGAGCCCTGGATGGATGCAATGGAAATTTACTCCCAAATTGTCCTTCGAGCTCCGCATCGATCTCTCGAAACATTTTTTGCATTCTCTGATCAATCTCGCGTTGATCAGCGCTCATTACTGCCATTGAACAGACATCCTGACTGCTTCTTTATTCTGTATGGCATCAAGCAAGGGGATCTCAAAGTAAACTTTGCGGCTTTCAACCATGATAGAATCTGGTGAAACTTCAATAATCTTGCCTGGGGCGTGAAAAATAAATTGGTACCGAATCGAATCAGCCATATCCATGGTCATATCATCCAATTCAATATCCAGGCTTTCATCCGAAAGGATTTCGATGCTCATTTGTTTATCGTTGGTATCGGGCAGCAGCCTCATGCCAGCCTCTTCCAATACCTGTTCAAGGTCAGCTCTGGATTCAAAGGACAAGGTAGCCGAGAAAACAGCGACACCCCTATCCTCTTTCAGGTAATAATCAATCAACTGAACCCCTTCCATAGAGGCATCCAAATCCCTTAGTTCATTTTCGCTTAATACTATAAACGATCCGTTGATGCTGTCATCCATTGCAATCATCTCTGAAAGGTCACTACTGATAATACTGGATATCTGAAAAATACCACTCCCATCACTGTTCAACCTGACCTCGGATGTCATTTCAAGACAACCAGATAATACCGCGATCGCAAGCAGCAAGCCAATCAAAAGGCATATTTGTTTAAAAATTTTCATGGGACAATAATAGTTTGATTCTAGCCGGCAAGCAAGACCTCTGTCTTACCACTGCCCCCAGCCTCCGGCGAGGCAAACTGAAAACTTTTCACACCATGGTGGTCAGACAAGACATCATGAACCATCTGCTGCAAGGCGCCTGTCCCCTTGCCGTGCAGGATTTCGACATTGCTGGCACCGCGAACCATGGCCGCATCAAGAAACTGCTGCATGCGCTTTTCGGCTTCAAGCACCCGCATCCCACGTAGATCACAGCAAAAAAAATCGTTACTTTCCATCTCGGGGTACTCAAACCTGCTTTTCATTTGATGGTAATCAGGACCTGTTGCTGTCTTTTTTGAAGCTTCCTGCAAAAGTGCCTCAATCTGATTTTCGTCCACCGTCAGCTTGATACTGCCAGTTTCAATCTGCCAGCGCTGTTTACCAGCCGATCTGATTATCCGCCCTTCCTTGTTGTTGGGAACAAATCTGACACGCATTCCCGGAGAAAACTCTGCCTGCCTCTTTGGAAGGATTGTTTTGACCTGTTCTTCGACCTTTAACACATCATGCTCTGCTTGTTGTCTGATCCCTGCCGCCTGATTGGCCAACAGATCGATTGAATCACGGGCGTCCTTGATCTGTTCAGAGGTCAACACTCCTTCCCTCAATCGTTTGACGACGCCCTCAATCTTTCTGCGCGCTTCGGCCAGCAAAGAATCAAGCTCGTTAAGCTTCCCCTGACGCACATCCTTTTCGCGCGAAAGCAATTGCTGTTTTTGCAAAAGAAGTTCCTGTTCAAGTAACTGAAGACGCTGCTGCTCTTCACTAATTTTTTGCTGCTGATGCTGCAACTCTTCCTGCTGCTTTAGCAATCTGCTTAGCAAGGCAGCCGAGTTTGATTGCCCATCAGAATGAATCTTTTGGGCCCGCTTTACAACAGAAGAAGGCAAGCCTGATTTCTCGGCCAAATCAAGTGCACAACTGTTTCCAGGAAGGCCGGTAATCATCTGATATTCAGGCAAATGCAAATCCTCGTTATAAGACATGGCCGCATTGATACAAACAGGATCGACATAAGCAAACTCTTTTAAAATCCACAGGTGAGTAGTTATCATGGAGATGCAACCCGATGACTTTAGATACTCACATACGGCCAATGCAATGGCGCCAGCTTCTTCCGGATCGGTGCCGGTTCCCAATTCATCCAGTAATACCAGGGAAGCATGATCGAGCCTGGATAAGATATCAGAAACCCTGGCCACATGGCCGCTAAAGGTAGACAGCGAAAAGTCGATCGATTGCTCATCACCAATATCTGCAAATATCCCGGAAAAAATCGGCAGTGTACTGCCCTCGGCAGCCGGCACAGGAAAGCCATGCTGATGAAGCAAGGAACAAATCCCAAGAGTCTTGAGGGCAACAGTTTTGCCGCCGGCATTAGGTCCAGAGAGCACCATTATCCGGCACTCCCCCACCTCAATCCCCACAGGAACCGCCTTGCCAGCGAGCAGCGGATGCCTGGCCTGCACCAGCCTGACAGCGGCCTCTTTCGCCGGGCGAATCCAGCACCCCTTAATTGCCAGCCCATAGCGGGCACGCGCGCAACGGTCATCCAGCCAAGCAACTTCCTGCTGCAGTGCAATAATATCTTCCCTGTTAGTGAAAATCACATCGCTTATCAATCGAAGGATGCGCTGCACCTCCCTGAAATATTCGGCCTGGCAATTGCTGATCTCGTTGTTGGCTTCCAACAATTCCCCGGGCTCCATAAACAGGGTGTTACCGCTGGATGATCTGGCATGAACGACACCATCAATACGCCCTCGAAAATTCTCCTGCAGCGGCAGAACCAGGCGACCATCACGCAGGGCCGGTTCCTGGCTCGTCCAGATTTCGGAATCCGATGAACCTCGCAAAAATCGATAGGCTACATCGCGAGCCTTCAATTTGGCCCGCTGTATCCGTGAACTTATCCCTTTCAAGGATGGGATGGAATCTTCTTTTAAATTGCCGGCACCATCAAAATACTGCCTAACTGTCTTGCTAACTTCTTCTGGAACGTTAATTCGCGTGACCCTGTCCAGCAATGCACTATCAAAATCCTCGATAACCTTCTCATCTTTTATGGCCAGCAGATGAGACTGTTCACTAGCCGCGTTTTCTATATAGCGCGCAATATCAACGCATTGCTCACCTTCCAGCAGGGAACCGGCAACTTTAATCTCATCCAAAGCGGCTGCTATTGCAGGATACGACATCAGGGGATATTCGCTGCCCAATAAAACCTGCTGAAAGCACTTGGCTTCCTGCTGAATGGCCTGCAGTTCTTCGGGGTTGGTTAGCAAAGGCTGCTTTTCAAGTGATTGTCGTCCCTCATCGCTACGGGCCAACTGTTTGATGGCCGAAAAAACGCGTTGGTATTCAAGCACCTGCAGGGCATGCGCATCTGCCATTCTATTCCCTCTCCATATTCAGCACGCCGTACTGAGCCTGTAGAAATTCATTATCTGATAATATATTCAGATAACTCTGATAGCGGTCAGGATGCAGCAAGCCGTCGGCAAGTGCCTTTTTAACCTTGCAGCCTGGTTCATGCACATGGGTACAGCCATCAAACTCACAGGAATCACCATAAGCATGGATATCCCGAAAACCACTAGCCACTTCGGAGGATGTATACCCGGGAAGATGCAGCTCGCGGATTCCAGGGGTATCGATAATACCTAGCCCACCCATCGCTTCACCCTCCAGG
>CAZDYA010000073.1:0-7152 GCA_964509515.1 uncultured Spirochaeta sp. | reverse complement strand
GGCTTAGTCAGGCCTTGTTTGGGAAGCCGACGCTTTCTGGGCCTGGGGTTTTGTCGCAGGTTGATCCGATTGTGGTGGCGTTACCGGTTTCCATCGTGCTGATGGTAGTTGTCAGCTTGTTGACCAAGACTACTACCGAGAAAGCTTCGGTGGTCTCGGCTTAAATTGCCTGTTAGATTTTTATGTTGGTGCGCCGCTGGTCGCTTATTGACACGCGACGCACCTGCTTTTAATGTATTGCTTTGGGGGAAAAATGAAGCAGAAAAATAGTTTTAGTGCTGCGGTTATCTGTGCTGCAGCCATTTTGTTGGTGAGTGTTCTTTTTATCGGTTGCGGTGCTGATGATGCCGCTGCTGGTGCTGAGCAGGAAGTAGTAGAATTAACCTATAGTGTTTTCTTTCCGCCTTCTCATATTCAGGCTCAGTTGGCCGAACAATGGGCGCAAGAGATTGGCGAGCGCACAAATGGGTCGGTAAAGATTACGGTTTATGCGGCAGGTACGCTAACCCGTGCTGATCAGGTATATGACGGTGTTGTAAATGGTATTTCTGATATTGGTATGAGTTGTTTCGCTTATACCCGTGGTCGCTTTCCATTGCTTGAGGGGCTTGATTTGCCATTGGGCTATCCCTCTGGTTTGGCAGCAACCCGGATAGCGACAAAGGTTACCAGGGAATTTGCCCCGGAAGAGATTTCTGATGTGCAGCTGCTGTATGTTCATGCACATGGCCCTGGTATTTTGGCCAGCAAGCAGCCGGTGCAGGGTTTGGCTGACATGAAGGACCTGCTTGTACGGGCCACCGGTGTTTCTGCTGAGATCGTCACCAGCCTGGGCGGCACCCCGGTTGCCATGAGCCAGCCTGAGACCTACGAGGCCTTGCAGCGCGGTGTGGTACAAGCGACCTTTGCGCCGGTTGAATCCTTAAAAGGCTGGAAGCAGGGCGAGGTTATTACCTCGGTAACTGATACTTCCAATATCGGATACACCACTGCCATGTTTGTGGTTATGAATCCCTCCAGCTGGGCTTCTTTGAGCAAAGATCAACAGGAAATAGTGATGGAAGTCAGCAATGAGTGGGTGGACAAGCACGGTATGGCATGGGACGAGGCTGATCAGGAAGGCTGGGCCTTTATCCGCGAGCTTGGTCGTGATGAATACACCTTGAGTGACGACGAACAGGCGGCTTTTGCCGAAGCTGTTAAGCCTATTTTGAATAAATACGCTATGGCAGCCAGCGAGAGTTCTTTGCCGGGCGAAGAACTGTTGACCAGGGTCAAGGAATTGATCGTAGAGGAAAAAGCGCAGGCCGGTAAGAACTAATGCGCTCGGTGATAGCTGCCCTGCGTATGACCGTTTTTGTGTTGGCGGGCATTTCCGCGGTTAGTGTCTGCGCTACCATTTTGGTGGTATGTGCAGATATCTTTCTGCGCCTGCCGTTTATCAACCGCCCCTTCACAGGGGCCTATGATATTGTGCGCATTGCTGGGGCGATTACGCTGGCAGCTGCCTTGCCCTATACGACAGCCGTCAAGGGGCATGTTGCTATCGAATTCTTTTTTCATAAACTAGGGCGTAAAAGCCGCGTTGTTGTCGACAGCGGCATGCGCCTGCTTTCCATTGTCATGTTCGCCTTTATTGCATGGCGGAGTTTTCTATACGGATTTGATCTTTATTCCAATAATCAGGTTTCCCAGACGCTAAAAATGCCAATATTTTGGGTGCCAATGTTTATTGGCTTTTGCTGTGCTGTGGTCGCCCTTGTGATCGTTCATCATCTGATATATCCCAACAAGGAGATGATCAAGCCATGAGTCCATTGGAAATAGGAATCATTTTTGTTATCCTGCTTTTTGTTTTGCTGGCGGCCAGTTTGCCGGTAGCTTTTTCCATGACCTTTGTTGGTTTTCTTGGTTTTGCACTGATTATCAACTGGCCGGCTTCGGTCAGCATGGTTACGACCGAAATATACGAAACCTTTATGCAGTATAACCTGACGGTTGTGCCTTTGTTTGTGCTTATGGGGCAGGTTGCCTTTCATGCCGGCATCAGCAAGCGCTTGTTTGATGCGGCCTATCGCTGGTTGGGTCATCTGCCTGGGGGCTTGGCGATTTCGACCATCGGGGCATGCACGGCCTTTGGCGCTATTTGCGGTTCCGGGCCGGCGACGGCGGCAACCATGGCCTCGGTGGCCTTGCCGGAGATGAAGCGGTATAACTACAGTTCGCAGCTGAGCTGCGGTTCAGTTGCTTCTGGTGGTGGGTTAGGGATGCTTATTCCGCCCAGTGTGGTTTTTATTGTTTACGCCTTGCTTACCGAACAGTCTATTGGCCAGCTTTTTGTCGCTGGAATCATGCCGGGGCTGCTGATTGCCGGGCTGTTTGTGTTGACGATAATCATTCAATGCATGCTTAAGCCGGAGCTGGGACCTCCTGGTCCGGTCTCTACATGGAGGGAACGTTTCCGCTCGCTTTCCGGTTTGATCGAAACCCTGCTTTTATTTGCGGCGGTCATGCTGGGCATGTTTATGGGGCTGTTTTCGCCTACCGAGGCGGCGGCGGTCGGTGCCGGTGGCAGCCTGATAATTGCGGCTGTGCGCGGCAAATTGACATTCAGAATGCTGCACCGTTCCTTGCTTGAGACCCTGCGTACCAGTTGTATGGTGATGTTTGTAGTGGCTGGGGCGGTAATTTTTGGCCGTTTTCTGGCAGTAACCCGCATCCCCTTTGAGCTGGCGAATTGGCTTATCGGCTTGTCGGTTCCGGGATGGATGGTCATGGGTTTAATCATTGCCTTTTATCTGGCAGCCGGTAGCTTTATTGACGCCTTGGCACTGGTTCTGCTTACCATACCTATCTTTTATCCTGTTGTGATACAGCTTGGATTTGATCCAATCTGGTTTGGTGTGATCATTGTTGTTGTCACCCAAATGGGGGTCATTACCCCGCCGGTTGGTGTCAATGTATATGTGGTCAGCGGCATTGAAAGGGATGTGCCTTTGCAGACCATTTTTCGCGGTAGCATGCCCTTTCTATTGGCGCTAATTGTTGCCGCTGCAATACTGGTGATTTTTCCGCAAATTAGCACATGGCTGCCGGCCATGGTGCGATAGCCAAAGCATGCAGATGGCCAGAAGGAGGCGATGATGGACAATAAGCCCAAGGAGTTTACGCGAGTATTGTTTTGTACTGATCACTCGGAAAACGCCGATCACGCTTTTGTTTACGCCCTCGATGCTGTGGTTAAACGTCCGGGATGTCGCCTGTCGATTTTGCATGTTATTCCCGAGACCGAGGCCCAATTCTGGAAGTCCTATGTTTATGAGGTGGATGATGTGGATTCCAAGGCCAAAAATGACCTGGATGCCCGCATGAAGACCGCTTACCTGGACCAGGTGCCTGAGGGTGTAGAAGTTGAGGTGATCTATAGGGTCGGCAAGGACTGGCAGGAAATTGTTGACTGCGCGGCTCAGACGGGGGCTGACTTGCTGGTGATTGGCCGGCAGGGAAGCAGCGCATTGCAGAAGGCCTTGTTCGGTAATGTGACTGAAAAGGTGGTGCGCAAGGCCGCCTGTGCTGTTTTGGTTGTACCCATGAGCTATATCAAACGCCACTAAGACTTATACCTTGCACCTCTAGCCGCTTTTACATAGTATTGCTATATAAAGTAATGGAAATTCCTGGGAGGGGATATGCGAAAGCAGATTTACGGATTGGCGAGCCTGTTTTTGGCGGTATTGGGCTTTTTCATTTTGGCAGCTTGCGGCGGTGAGGAACTAACCCGCGAGCAGGCCATGCAGCTGCAGGCTTCGGCACTTGATTCCTTGTTGGAAAAGGCGGAAAGCCGACCCGGCGGACAGGATTATGAGATCGGTAAGGTCGGTGGTGAGTGGGTTACCAGTATTAACTCTGATCCCAAGACCTTTAACACCCTGGTGGCCAGAGACGGTGATACCAGAGCCGTAATAGATCCCTTGTTCGAGTATCTGGCCGAGTACGATGTTGATACCCGTGAGTTTATTCCCAATATTGCCAGTTTCAGGATTGAAGCCGATGAGCAAGCAGATACCCTGAAAGTTATTTATACCCTGCGAGATGATTTGTACTGGACCTTGCCTGGTCAGAACATCGAAGATGCCGTGAAGGTGACCTCTGATGATGTTATTTACTGGTACGATGAGATTGATGGCGATGAAGAGTTGCAGCTGCCCGGCTACCCTGGGCAGTTTATCGAGATGCCTGATGGTACCAGCGAGCGGATTAGTATTTCACGGATTGATGATCGCAGCTTTGCATTTAATATCCCACGGATTATTGCCAATCCGATTCTCTCGACCAATATGACCTTTGGGCCCAGGCATATCTATGAACCGGCTAAAAAAGAGGGCGGTTCCGGGGCCTTGTTGAACCTGTTTTCGATTGATACAGATGTGACAACTATTCCCTCCATTGGAATGTTTCATCTTGTAGAATACCGACAAGGTGTCAGGGTGGTGATGCAGCGCAATCCCCACTACTGGAAGAAGGATGATTCCGGCAACAGTTATCCTTATGTTGAACGTGTAGTTTACCGAATTCTGCCTGACAAGAATGCTGAGTACCTGTTGTTCCTTGAGGGGGCCAGGGATTCTTACAGCGTGCGCGCCGAAGATCTGGTCGATCTGCTTGAACCGGAAGCTCCTGATTATGCCGTGATAAATGGCGGACAGTCCCTTGGGGCCACCTTTTTTACCTTTAATCAGAATCCAAAGAGTATGGATCCGATCAAGCATGCCTGGTTTTCGCAAACTGAATTCCGGCAGGCAATGTCCTGCGTTTTGAACCGGCAGCGTATTGCTGATGTAGTTCATCGGGGATTGGCAGAACCAGCGGTTCACTTCTTTGCGCTAGCCAACCCCATGTTTGATCCGTCAATAGAGCTTGAATATCAATATAACCCACAGAAGGCGGTTGACTTGTTGGCATCAATTGATATCAGGCCGGATGAAAATGGTCGAATGCGTGATGCTGATGGAAATCTTGTTGAGTTTTCGCTGGTTGTTGGCGCAGAGAATAATCAGGGTATCGACACCTGCGCAATTTTTTCTGATGAATTGGATGAGATAGGCATCAAGGCTCGGGTGACGCCGGTTGATTTTCAGGCTTTAACCGAAATGCTTTTGACCACTTATGACTGGGATGTTGTTCATGTGGCACTGGGAGCCAATTATTGGCCAGAGGGCGGCAGTAACGTCTGGCCGTCCAACGGCAATTTTCATTTGTGGCATCCTTTGCAGTCCAGTCCGGCAACAGATTGGGAAGCAAAAATTGATCAATTATATAATAAGGGAAGGTTTACTCTTGACGATCAATTGCGAAAGGAGATCTATGATGAATATCAGCGGATCATGCTTGAGCAATTGCCTGTCATTTACACGGTGCATCCCTTGAGTTTTCTGGCAGTACGCAACAAGTGGGGCAATACCAGCTATGATACCCTGAGAGGCATGGAGTTGTTTCCAATATATCTGAAGGACGAACAGTGATCAGGCCGGCGATTTTTGTGCTTGATCTGGTGCAAGCCTTTCGCAGCCGCTTTCCGCTGCTATCGTTTATAGTTTTTCGTACGGTTGCCATGTTGGCGGTGCTCTTTCTGCTGGGCTTGGCGGTGTTTGCCCTTATGCAGCTTACCCCCGGCGACATAGTCGATAACTATGTCAAAAGCCAGATGATGATGCAGACTGAATTCCGTCAGCGGGACAATGTATATACCGAAGAGGCGGTTGCGCTTGCCAGGGCCAGATTGGGTCTTGATCGGCCCTTTTATGTGCAATACGCCCGCTGGCTGCGCCGGGTTATCGTTGACAGGGATTTGGGACGCACCATGATATCACGAGCGCCTGTGTTGTTCCTGGTCAGTGACCGCATGATCAATTCCCTGGTCTTGAATCTGATATCACTGTTTTTTCTTACCTTTCTATCATTTGCAACTGGAATTTATTTTGCGACCAAGGTAGGGACCCGACTGGATGTTGTTGCTACCCTTACGGCTTTATTCCTTCATGCCTTTCCATATATTTTGCTGTTAATACTCTTGCAGCTATTTGCGGCGGTCAGTGGACTCTTTCCGGTTACAGCTTACCCGGATTTTCCTGCATCGGAGGCCCCGGTTCGCTTTGTATTCAGCTTTGCCCACCATATTTTTCTGCCCCTTCTGGGTGCTTTTCTTTCCGGGGTTGGTGGCACCATGCGGATGATAAGGGCGACGATGCTTGATCAACTTGGTCAGCCTTATATCACTTCGCTGCGTAGTCGGGGAATAGGGGAGCGGCGAATCTTTGTAGCGCACGCCTTTCGCAATACTCTTAATCCCTATATTACCTCGAGCGCCAATTTGTTGGCAGGGCTCTTTTCCGGCTCATTGATTCTGGAGATCATCTTTGGTTATCCGGGGATTGGACGCCTGATGTATGAAGCCGTTCGTCAGGAGGATATCAATCTGGTACTGGCCAACATGATGTTTATCAGTTTTCTTGTTCTGCTGGGCATGCTGCTGGCCGATATCCTCCTGGCCCTGGTTGATCCACGTATCCGTTACGGCAAGGAGTAATCGTGAAACGCTTTTTGAATGGCTTGAAGCGGCGGCCGATTGCGGCCACTGCAGCGGTAGTGTTGCTGATACTTTATGGCATGATGCTTTTTGCCTCTTTTTTGGCGCCCTATCCTGCTACCGAAACACATCGCGAGCATGGGTATCACCCCCCCAATGTAAGATTGTATTCCCCCGAACTTGGTTTTGGATTGCAGATTCAAAAGCATGCCCTTATTGATACCGTCAGCCGAAAATATGTGCGTTTGCAGGGTGAATATTATCCGGTGCGGTTTTTCGTCAAGGGGGCTCCACATAAGCTGTTTGGTTTTATCCCAACAAGTCGCAGACTTTTTGGTACTGATATCCCATATCAGGCCGGCGGCAAGACCATTGAGGAAGGTGGCAAGAATTATCCTGTGTTTTTGTTTGGGGCTGATCACATGGGGCGCTGTATGTTTTCTCGCATTCTTTATGGTTCAAGGATATCCCTGACAATTGGATTCATCGGAATCTCAATCTCTTTGACCCTGGCAATTCTGCTAGGCGGACTGGCCGGCTATTTTGGCGGTTGGCTTGATTGGATC
>CAZDYA010000072.1:0-7253 GCA_964509515.1 uncultured Spirochaeta sp. | reverse complement strand
GTCGTACCCTGTTCGCGATTAATACTGCGCATGAGTTGAATGATCATTTCGCCGGTTTTGGAATCCAGGTTGGCTGTCGGCTCATCGGCCAATACCACACTGGGCTTGGTAACCAGGGCTCTGGCAATCGCCACCCGCTGACGCTGTCCACCTGACAGCTCATTAGACCTGTGCTTCTTCCACTGCGAAAGGCCGACCTGCTCAATAAGATAATCCACCCATTGCTTTCTTTCGGCCTTTGACTGGCGGCTTTTGCCCAATAGCAAGGGAAACTCGATATTTTCGGCCACATTGAGCACGGGAATAAGATTGAAGCTTTGAAAAATAAAACCAATAAAACGATGCCGTAATCTGGTAATCTGGCGATCAGATAACTGCCTGGTATCAAGGTTATCAATCAACACCTGACCATCGCTTGGAACATCAATGCAACCAAGCATATTCAAAATGGTAGATTTCCCCGAACCAGATGGACCCGCAATCGAAATAAAGTCGCCTTTTTGAATGGAAAAGGAAATTCCCTGGACGGCATGCACCTTTGTGTTACCTAAAGGATACACCTTGTGAACATTTCTTAGCTCTACTATTGCCATTACTGCTCCTGCATTTCCTCGTCAAAGGGATAATGCTTGAAAGAACCATTGATGATCCTGTCAAACTCCGGAAAGCTGTCGATTTCTTCGAGAAGCCCGGATGGTAACTCTAGCTGCTCGGCTGCCAGATTATCTTGCAGATGCTTAAGGCTGGTCGCTTTTGGAATCACAACAAGCCCCTTTTGAAGCAGCCAGGCTATTACCACGGATGCTACCGAAATTCCGGCAGTTTCAGCCAAGCTCTGCAATCTATTATCGGAAAAAACCTTGCCCCTTGCCAATGGTGAATATGCTGTAAGTACTATCCCTTCTTTGCGGCATTTTTCCAGCAAGTCCCGCTGATACAAATAGGGATGAAACTCGACCTGATTTGTCACAATCGGTTTTTCGGATACCACCTTGGCCTGAGCCATTATCTGGCTGTTAAAATTACTTATGCCAACACTGCGCACCAGCCCCTCATCGACCAATTCATTCATGGCAGCAAGGGTTTCGGAGAAACCAGGTTTTCTATCCGGCCAATGAATGAGCAGCAAATCGACATAGTCAGTAGCCAAATCATCCTGCATCCGCACGGCAAATTTTCGTACCTGTTGCGGTTTCTGTGAACCAAAAGGTATCTTGGTCGTTATAAATAATTCTTCTCGGGCTATTTGGCTCTGGGCGATACCAGCAGCTACCTCGCGATGATTGCGATAGGCAAAAGCGGTGTCGATATGTCTGTAGCCTAGCTCAATTGCCTGTGCAACTGCCTTGCTGCAATCCTCACCCACAAGCTCCCATGTGCCAAGACCTAAACGGGGGATTTCGTACCCACTGGCTAAT
The DNA here is from genome assembly GCA_964509515.1 of uncultured Spirochaeta sp. Taxonomy (GTDB): domain Bacteria; phylum Spirochaetota; class Spirochaetia; order DSM-27196; family DSM-8902; genus Spirochaeta_B. The sequence goes on along the minus strand of CAZDYA010000072.1, from coordinate 5,835 downwards.
TGTATTGATTTCACTTTTTCATCTCCAATTCACGGTCCCTGAAGCCGAGCAAATACAAAACCCCGTCCAAGCCTATTGTTGATATGGCGTGGTCGGCATTGGCCCTAACCAAGGGTTTAGCCTGAAAGGCAATACCCAGACCGGCGGCATGGATCATCGGAAGATCATTGGCACCATCACCTATGGCGATAACCTGCTCAAGCTGGATATTCTCTTTTAGGGCGAGCATCTTGAGGTATTCAGCCTTCTTGGCGCCATCAACAATCTCTCCAAGATGCTTTCCGGTTAATTTTCCATCAACAATTTCCAGCTCATTGGCATAAACATAATGGAAGCCCAACAATTTCTGCAGGTATTGACCAAAGAAGGTAAAGCCTCCGGATAGTATGGCGGTTTTATAACCAAGCTGGTGTAGCGTACTAACCAGTCTTTCAACCCCTTCGGTAAGCGGCAGCCGGCTAGCGACCTCCTGCAGCACTTCCTCATCCAGACCTTTGAGCAGGGCCACCCGCCGGCGAAAGCTCTCGGCAAAGTCGATCTCGCCGCGCATGGCGGCCTCGGTTATTTCGTGCACCTTGTCTCCAACCCCGGCATGGCGGGCCAGTTCAACAATCACCTCGGTCTGAATCAAAGTCGAATCCATGTCAAAGCAGACAAGGCGACGATTGCGGCGGTAGATAGTGTCGGCCTGAAAGGCTATGTCTATACCGTATTCCTGTGATGCATTGAAAAAAGCCGCTTTCATGGCTTCCAGTTCGCGTGGTATGCCTCGTAAGGAAATCTCGACCGAGGCCTTGGCCTTTTCATTTTTTCTATCCAGCGATATGCGCCCAGACAGGCGCGAGATGGCATCGATGTTCAAACCCTGTTCATACACAATACCGGTTACAGCGGCGATCTGCCTGGCCGTCAGTTCACGCCCGAGCAGGCTGACGATATAACGGTCCTTCCCCTGTTTTTTTGCCCACTCGTTATACCGCTCTTCGGTCACGGGACGAAACTTAACCGGAATGTTCATTTCGTAACCGGCATATAGCAAATCCTTCAGGATATCAGATGAATTGCCGGTTTTGGGTATTTGTATCAGAAACCCCAAACTCAAGGAGTCATGAATCACCGATTGACCAATATCAAGTACCACAACATCGTAAGCGGCGAATATTTCTGTCAACCGTGAGGTAATGCCCGGCTTGTCTTCGCCGGACAGGGTAATCAAAAACAGATCGTGCTCGTTGTTGGCCGGGCGTTCAGCTGCTTGCTGAATAACTTCATACATTTTCAGGCTTCTCCACTCTTTCGCGCAGGACATTTCTGCGGCTTAGTATAATGGAAACAGGGTCGGCAATTAATGCATAGCGAAATCATTTCGGACTGATGATTGAAGGCTTTTTGAGCCCAGGCCGGATCAGCCAATATGGCACGCCCTATGGCAACCAGATCAACCGGCTCATCGCGGCTAAGGGCCAAATCGGCCTCCTGCGGGGTTTTTATATTACCAACACCAATTACCGGCACAGCCCGGTTGATATCACGGCGAACATCAAAACCAAGCTGCATAATCGGCGAAAAGCCGTCTTGGGTATCAGCAGGCGCCGGGGCGCGCCCGCCGGCAGTTGAAATGTTCAGCAATTGAACGCCTGCATCAATAAATGTCTCGGCTGCTTTTAAACCGTCAGCATAAGGCAAACCGGAGTCGGCAACACCTAGCCGACAGGATATGACGGCCTTGCTGTCCGCAACCCTGGAAGATACGGCCTTAATTACCTCCACCAGAAAGCGACTGCGGTTTTCCAGACTACCACCCCAACGGTCTTTTCGAAAGTTATGCGCTGGCGAAAGAAACTGGCTGCCCAGATAGCCATGCGCACCGTGAATCTCAAGCACATCAAAACCGGCAGCAACGGCACGTTCGGCAGCATCTGCAAACTGATTGATAATCAATTCGATGTCTGCCTCGGTTAATTCCAGAGACCCGGCCGGTGTTTTGTCGGTAACGCTGACAACACGCGGAGGGTGGCCGCAGTTTTTCTGAAGATCGGTTTTTGCACCAGCATGGTGAAGCTGAATACCAGCAACCGAACCTTGTGAATGAATCTGCTCCGATAGACGGCGAAGGCCCGGCACATGGGTGTCCTCGTAGATTCCCAGCTGCCGGTCAGTCAATTTGCCATCAGGCGCAACGCAGGTGGCCTCGACGATCATCAGGCCGGGCCCGGCACTGGCCGCGTAATGGCTAAGATGATCATCGGTAACAAGACCGCTACAGTCTGATTTCCAGATTACCAGGGGCGGCATCACCAGCCGGTTTGGCAGAACAAGCGATCCTAGAACAAATGGGCTTTGAAGCATTGGATATTGCATAATCCGGACTATAGCACAAAAAGCCCGCGTTTTGACAGAGGGCAAGCAAAAGCGTATATTACTGCCATGCTGGAATTATTGCAGAGGCGGCGCAGTATCCGCCAATATGTTGCCGGCCAGCCGGTCGCTGAAGAAACGATTAACAGGTTGAAGGAGACCGCTTTGCGCGTGCCTTCTTCCCGCTCTCTAAACCCGTGGCAATACATTTTTGTGAGTGATCAGGCAGTACTAAAAAAGCTTGCCGGGTGCAAAGAGCATGGCTCTGGTATGCTTGCCAATGCGGCTCTTGCCATCGTCGTGGCCGCCGACCCCGAAGCCTCGGATGTCTGGATTGAGGACGCCAGTATCGCTGCCTGGTCCCTGCAAGTTGAGGCCGAAAAAGCAGGGCTCGGCACCTGCTGGGTACAACTGCGCAACCGAAAAAGCAGCACTGACCTTGGCAGTCAGGAATATGTGGCTGATCTACTTGATATTCCTGAAAACATCCAGCTCCTGGCCATTATTTCAATTGGCCATCCGGCAACCGAGCTACCTGCCCACCCTGCCGAATCCTTGCAATGGAACAAGATTCATGAGGGAAAATGGCAAAGCGTTTCTAATGAGTAATAGCGCTGCCTTCCCGTACACCCAGTTTTTGCCAATATGTCGACAGGACTGCCAGGACCGGGGCTGGGAACAGCTGGATTTTATTATCGTTAGCGGCGATGCCTATGTAGACCATCCTTCATTCGGTGTAGCCCTGATAGCGCGTCTGCTTGAGTCACACAATTACAAGGTTGGAATTTTAGCGCAACCTGATTGGAAGGATCCCGAAGCCTTTACCAGCCTTGGGCGCCCAAGACTGGGATTCCTGGTAAGCGGCGGCAACATGGACAGCATGGTATTGCACTATACAGCCGCCAAAAAGCCCAGAAGCGAAGACCTCTACAGCCCTGGTAAAGCCGCCGGCTTACGGCCTAACCGCTCTACCATCGTCTACTGTGCAGCAATCCGGCAGAGCTACAAGAAGGTTCCCATAATCATTGGCGGCATCGAAACCAGTTTGCGCCGGCTTGCGCACTACGATTACTGGTCGGACAGCGTCAGGCGTTCAATCTTGTTGGACTCCAAGGCCGATCTGGCAGTTTACGGAATGGGTGAAACCGCCATTATTGAAGCCGCACGGCGCCTTGATAAGGCCAGCGCGGCAGGAAAAAACCCAATAAATGCTGATCTCAAAGGCATCCCCGGAACCCTGTTAAAGCAGACCCCCAAGCAGGATTTCGATTTTGACAAGAATCAAAGCATACAGCTGCCGGACTACACCAAGGTCTGCAGCGATAAAAAAGCCTATGCCGAAAGCTTCAAGATACAGTATGAGAATACCAATCCATTTAACGCAAAAATTCTGATTGAAAGCTATCCATCCGGAGAGGCTGTAATCCAGATGCCCCCATCACCGCCGCTTTCTGCCAGACAAATGGATGAGATATATGAGCTGCCCTATACCAGACAGGCACACCCTAGCTACCCTGACGGAATTGCTGCCTTGGACGAGGTGCAATTCAGCCTGCTATCCACCAGAGGCTGCTTTGGGGCCTGCTCCTTTTGCGCCCTTGCCTTCCATCAGGGCAAGAATATTCAAGCCAGAAGCCACGAGTCTCTGGTACGCGAAGCAAAACTGCTGACTCTGCTACCAGGCTTTAAGGGCTATATTCACGATGTTGGTGGGCCAACAGCCAACTTCAGAATCCCGGCCTGTGAAAAGATGCAAAGCAAGGGGGCCTGTGATCACCGACAATGCCTGTTCCCTGGTCCATGTAAAAATCTTCGCGCTGATCATAGTGACTATCTGGCACTGCTCAAAAAAATAAGAAGTATCCAAGGCGTCAAAAAGGTATTTGTACGCTCTGGCATTCGTTTCGACTATCTGATGGCTGATCCCAAGCAGGATTTTTTCCGCGAATTGGTTGCCCATCACATCTCCGGTCAGCTCAAAGTCGCCCCGGAACACGTGGCAAAAAATGTCCTTTCGTTAATGGGGAAACCTGATCTGACCAGCTATCTAAGTTTTCAGCAACGCTTTTACGAAGAAAACAAAGCAGCGCAAAAAAAGCAATACCTTGTACCGTATTTTATATCAGGCCATCCCGGAAGCCGCATGCAAGACGCCATCGAGCTAGCAGAGTTCATGCGCGATAACAGAATTAATGCCCAGCAGGTACAGGATTTTTACCCCACGCCAGGGACGCTTTCCACCTGCATGTATTACACAGGCATTGACCCAAGAACAATGAAAAAGGTGCACGTTGTGAAAGAAGGCCGTGAAAAAACCCTACAGCGAGCCTTGCTGCAATTCAAACAAGCACAGAACCATAGCAAGGTACGGGAAGCCCTAAGGCTGGCCGGTCGCGAAGACTTGATCGGTAACAAGCCAGAATGCCTGGTCCCCCATGAAAGCGGTAGTAAAAAACGCCAACGAATCAGGAAGTCTTGAAAACTACCACCTTGTCATTCAGGGATTCTATGTTTGATCCCGTCTCTTCGCCCAATTCGTTTAGATGATTCATGGCATTCATAATCTCTGTACTGCCGGTCTCTATCTCCTGAATACCCATCAAAACCTGCTGTGACAAGGACTGAACATCCCGCATGCTTCCAGCGATGGAGGTACTATCCTGCTGGATAGAACGCACTTCATCGATCATTTCAGTGGCATCCTGCTTTACAGCATCTACGCCGGATAGGATCTCGGCGGTTCCGGCTGACATTTCAACCATGGCACGCGAGATCTCCTGAAAAGCCGCTGAGGTATTTTCTACTTCCTTGGCGATAGAACGGAAATTATCTAGGTTTTCAACGCTGGTCTTGTCGGCCTCTTGTATCCTTTCCGTGATGGAAGTCAACGATGACTCAATGATTCGCGCATTTTCTGATGTGGACTCAGCCAGCTTGCGAATTTCTTCGGCAACGACGGCGAAGCCCTTACCTGCTTCACCGGCATGAGCACTCTCGATCGCCGCATTCATGGACAGCAGATTGGTCTGACCGGCGATACTGTTAATGATATCAATGATATCCATCAGGTTCTGAATATCGGTGGTAATCTCTCTGATAATCGAGAAAGTACTCTCTACCTTCTCGTTCCCTGTCTCGGCAGCCGAGACCAATGATTGAACGCCTCGGGTACGGTCTTCTGCCAACTTGGAAACACTGCTGATCGAGGCTGTCATCTCTTCGATAGCGCTGGAAGATTCAACGATGTTGGTTGACTGACGTTCCATTGATTGCACCTGGTTAGCCAGCTTCCGGTCAATTTCTTCAACCGAATGCTGAACCTGCCCGATAACCTTGTCCAGATTGGCAAACTGCTTTTCTATGCTATTAATGTTTCCGGATATCTGGGTTATCGCAGCGGAAGACTGTTCGGTGCTGGCTCCCAAATCCTGTCTAAGTTGCATGGCCACGGCAGCAGTATCCTTGATATCCTTGATG
>CAZDYA010000071.1:0-7253 GCA_964509515.1 uncultured Spirochaeta sp. | reverse complement strand
GGCGAGCCTTCAAATGTAAGCTCGGCACCCGCCGGCACCGAATTGATTGCCAGGCGGAATTCATCCCTTTCGCGACCCAGGCGGGGTATATACGATCCAAAGCCGCGGCTGGTGTGGGTCACCCAGTGATAAAAGGCAATGTGGTCTAAAAGCCAGTCGCGGGCCGCCTGCTGGTCCTCGCTGCTTATCGGTCGGTAATCATTGGCAGTGGCCACCTGCGGGATAAAAATTACTGAGTGATCAGGTATTGATATGGCAAGCTCGTTGTCAGCTGCAGCCTGGCGGTTGTTTTCGGAAACAAGGGCGTAGTTGCCGGCCGGGACGCGGATGGCGGTAAAACCACCGTTGCGTTGCGCGGGAACCCTGATTTCCCGGCCGCCGCCGGATTCCGGTATCAGCACCTGGTCACTAGCCCCTGGCTCAAAATAAAATATTGCCAGTGAATCCTCGCCGGAGCGCGGAAATGGAAGACTGGCACAGGAAGCCAGCAAAAAAATGGCGAAAAACAAAAATACGGCGCGCTTTGCAAGCGCTGAGAATGACATGGGAAACATACCAAGACCCCTCCATGATTATAGTGCTGGGAAATATTTGTTACAAGCTAATGCCGGCTTTTGCCTTAGGGGGTAAGCTTGCGCGCCAAATCACCAGCAATCATGTTCTCGAATTTGGGTTTCATCCCCGGGTTTCTGGCCAAAAAAGCGTGCAGTTCCTGCTGGTCCCAGCCCAATACCCTGGTGGGCAGCAGGCATTTTACCGTAGCCGTTGCCGCCTTGCCCAGGGTAAAGCTGATCTCGCCGATAAAGGTGCCGGCGCCCAGCTCGGCAACACTGATATCGCCTTTTTGCACATCGACCATGCCGTCGTACAGGAACACCAACCGCTGAACTTCTTTGCCCTCGGTCGTTAGCACACTATCGGCAGGCAGGGTTTCCCAGCGCCCGGCCTGCATCAGCTTGTGATACTCAAAAGGACTAAAGCCCTGGAAATAGGCGGTGTATAGATTCTTTGCTTCCTCTGAAAAATAAAATTCGCGGCGTTGCCGCAACAGTAGAACAAGATTGATAACGTTCAGGATGATATACAGGAATTCGGTGGACATATCCAGCCACAGCGGCTCGGCCGGGAAGGCGAAATAATAAATGATAAAGCTGCATGAGCTGACAATCATCAAACTCCGCAGCCAGATCATGGAGTTTCTGGCAAAGGCTAGCAGGCTGGCGCCAAAGGCCAGGGCGTATAGGATGTAGAAATAGATCCTGTTGTCAAGAAACCAGCCCATCCAGTCGGCCATCTTACCTCCCTTGGTCGCTGCAGTGTATCACTTGAACAGGCTAATGGCTATCTTGGAAAGGCTGTCTTGACGGCTGGCACAATAAGTCCTATCGTTCGGGAATGAAGAAATTTGGCACTTTTTCCGGGGTTTTTGTTCCCAGTTTTGAGGCTATCTTGGGCGCTGTGCTCTTTCTGATCCTGCCCCTGCTGGTCGGTCAGATAGGGCTGCTTGCCATGTTGGCGGTTGTCCTGCTGGCAAATTCGGCAACCATCGCAACGGCCTTTTCGCTTTCAGATTCGGCCACCAACCTGTCGCGCATCGGTGCCGGCGGTATGTACGCCCTTTCGCGCCATTCCCTTGGCAATGCCTTTGGGGGCTCAATCGGCATACAGATCTTTGCCGCCCAGGCCGTCTCGATCGGCTTTTATGCCATCGGTTTTGCCGAACCGCTGGAACCGCTCTTGCGTGACACCAGCTGGATGACCTCCCTTAGTGCCGAGTTCGGTTTAACCATTCTTCAGCGCAAGCAGTTGATTGCCACCGTTTTTGCCCTGGTGGCCTTTATTGTTGCCATGGCCGGCTCCGACTTCGTTTCGCGGCTGCAACTATTGATCTTTGTTGTTCTGATAGTTGCCATTGGCTCGATACTGGTTTCGCCGCTGCTCAAGCCCAATCTGGATGGCGTGACCCTGTTTGCCGACACCCCCAACCTGAACGGCATGGGGGTCCGTATAGGCTTTGCTGCCGCCTTCGCCATCTTTTTTCCGGCCGTAACCGGCATCGACGCCGGGGTCGGCATGAGCGGCAGCCTCAAGACCCCGCAGCGCAGCCTGGTCCGCGGTACCTTCGCGGCCATCGGCGTCACAACCGTCATCTACATCGGTGTAACCCTGGTTTTCGGTTTTATGCGGCCCCAGCTGCTGCTGCCGGTTAACGGCGTTCCGGTAACCACCATCGATGTTTTTGCCCAGACCCCTGTGCTGCCTATCATATTGATTACAGGAATCCTCTTGGCCACCAGTTCATCGGCGCTTTCATATTTCATGACCGCCCCCAGTACCTGCAAGGCCCTGGCCGACGAGGATGTCCTGCCGAAGTTTCTAAAGTTTCTGGGCAAGGATATAATCCCCGGCGGACGGACTCCCAGGGTGGCTACCATTTTGACCCTGCTTATTACTCTGGCAATCATTTGGTCCGGGGATATTGCCTTTATCTCGCTGATTGTTGGTATCTGCTTTCTGGTGGTTTACGGCTGGGTTAACTTTGCCACCTTTATGGAGCGGGTTAGCGGTAATCCCAGTTTCCGGCCGACATCCCGCGGCCACTGGCTGATCTCGCTTTACGGTTTTCTTTTGTGTCTGGCAGTCATCGCGCTGTTTAATATCTGGGTAGGTCTGGCGGTTTTGGCCGTTCAGTTTGTAATCTTTTTGATGCTGTTGCGCTATAAATCCGGCAGCCGGTTGGAAGGTGTCTGGTGGGGCGCCTTGTTCGCCCTTTTGCAATGGCTGTTTGCCCGCATGCAGCGCATCGTTCAGGGCACCAAGAACTGGCGGCCGATTGTCGGGGCCTTTGCCTTTGTGGACCGTCCCAACCAGGTCGAAGGTATCTTGTCCATGGCCAACAGGCTGGCCGAGCACAAGGGAATCGTCAGTCTGCACGTGCTATGTTCCAGGCCAGAAGAGCTGGATAAGCCCGCTGAGCCAGAAGAAGATGATAAGCCCAAAAGCCGGGGTATCAGTGATGATGATATCCCGGATGAGGCAGCGGTATTGTATTACGCCGGCTCAGATATTAACGATCAGCTTTCGGGGATTATCCAGTCGGTTCCGGCCGCCGGCTTTGGCATGAACACCGTGCTTTTGCCCGTTGATTCCCGCTTTGACTCGGCCATGCTGATCGAGCATTCCTTGCGCCTTGGCAAGCACATCTTGCTGTATAAGCCGGCCGCGGAAAACACCGACCCCGATGCCCCGCTAAAAACCAACCGTATCGATGTTTGGTGGAAGGGGGCTGAGAACGGTAACCTGATGGCCCTGCTGGCCTTTGTGGTAAAAGCCAGCGACCGCCTGCACCGCCATGAGCCCAGCGAGCTGCGCTTGCTGCGAAAACTGGACAGCGACGAGTCGCCCGAGCAGGCCAGAAAGGAGATGGAAGACTTGCTGGCCGATGCCCGACTATACGGCGAGGTGGTTATTATTGATGATGACGATACACCCATCGCCAAGACCGTTTATGAATACAGCCACGACGCGCGTTTGGTTTTTCTAGGCATGCCCGGCCGACCTGCAGGAAACCTGGCCAGATTCTTCAATATTGATCGCAAACTGTTTCAGCGTAACTTTGAACCCTATGCCAAAATGCCGCAAATGTTGTTTGTTAAGGCGGCCGGCGTTATCGATCTGAGCGAATAGGCCGGTTGGCGACAAAGGAGAAAAGCATGTTCGGAAAACCCAAAAAATTCGGTCTGGCGCTTGGCGGCGGGGCTGCCCGCGGGTTCGCTCATATCGGCGTTCTGCGAGCTATGGAAGAAGCCGGGCTGCAGCCTGATTATGTCGCCGGCACCAGCGTTGGCAGTCTTATCGGCGCCCTTTACTGCGCCGGCATGGGCTGGCAGGAAATCTGGAAGCAAGCTGAAACCCTGGATTGGGGCGATCTGGTCAAGGTCACCATGCCCACCCTTGGTCTGGTAAAGGCCGACAAGCTCGAGGCCCTGGTTGAAAAGCTGGTCGAAAAGCGCCGCATAGAGGATTTTGCGATTCCCTTCTCAGCCGTTTCGGTCGACCTGATTGGTGGTACTCAGGTGATATTCGATCGCGGCCCGGCCGGCACTGCCGTGCGGGCTAGCTGCAGCATCCCCGGCATTTTTGCCCCGTTGGAAGACGCCGGCCGCATGCTGGTAGATGGTGGAGTAATGAACAACCTGCCCGCTGATGTTGTCAAGCAAATGGGCGCCAATCTGGTTCTGGCCGTCGATCTGTTTGCCGCCGGGCTTCATCAGAGCAAGAAACCGGCCAATCTGGCAGAGGTTATGCTGCGCAGCACCATCATTTTTATGAGCAATACCAGCCGGGCCGGTACCGAGGCGGCCAACGCCATTGTGGTTCCTCAGCTAGAGGAATACGACTTCCACGACATGTCCAATAAGCAAGAAATGATGGAGATTGGTTATGAAGCGGCCCGCCCGCATTTACGCCGGTTCAAAAAGAAGCTAGACTAGGCCAGCTGCTAGCCATCAACCAGCAAAAGAGGACAACATGCTTAAGCCACTCATGAATTATATTGTAACCCCTGTAATCATGCGGATTTTTTCGCTGCTCTGCCGCATCGAAGCCAGCGAGATCAGCCGCCTGCCGGCCACCGGCCCCTATATCGTCATCACCAATCACGTTAATTTTCTGGAGGTGCCGGTCTTTTATATCGCCACCCGTCCCAGAAAGCTGAATGCCCTGGCCAAAGAGGAAACCTGGCGCAATCCATTTCTTGCAATTTTGGCCAACAGCTGGGGCGCCATACCGGTTAAACGCGGCACCGCCGATTTTACCGCCATGAAGGCCGCCGACAAGGTCTTGCGCGAAGGCGGGATTCTGGTTATCGCCCCCGAAGGCACCCGCAGCGGCGACGGCATCCTGGCCGAGGGGCATCCCGGATCCGCCTTTATTGCCCAGCGCAATCAGGTCCCCGTATACCCGGTCGCCCACCTTGGCGGCGAGCATTTTTATTCCAGGCTAAAGCGCTTGCGCCGCACTCCCATGCAAATTAAAGTCGGCGAACCCTTTTTGATACCAAAACCTGACCGCAAGGTCCGCATTCCCATCGAGGACATAAGCGCGCAAATGATGGCCCGCCTTGCTCGCTTGCTGCCCGAATCCCAGCGCGGCATCTACGCCCAGGCCGCCGAAGCCGACACCCCCTTGCTGACCAGCCTCTAGAGCCTGACATGCCCCCTGCCGCGCACAAGGTCGCGCGGCTCCCCAAGAGAATGGTATGTTGATTAATCTGGCTAGAAATACTGATCAAGGCAATATCATGCCCGCGAGCGCTTTTCCATCTCGCGGGCATTTATTATCAACATCTGCAGGCGGTTCTCGATATTGGCCTGGCTCGTGTCGGGGTCATAATCCAGCGAAAGTATCTGAATGTGGGGCAAATCCTCTTTCATCCGCTTGATCATGCCGCGCCCGGTGATGTGGTTTGGCAGACAGCCAAAGGGCTGGACGATAATAAACGAATTGACGCCTTCCTCGGCATGGTCGTAGATTTCGCCGGGTATCAGCCAGCCTTCGCCGGAAACATAGGAATGATGAACTATATGATCGCTCTTGGGTGCCATCTCGTAAAGGGTATTTTTACGGTGATAGGCCGGGCAGCGTTCGGCAATTGAACCAAGCTTGTTAAGCACCTTATCTATCAGTTTGTCAGATAAATCGTTTACGAAGGTTTGCAGGACAGGGTAGCGCACAAAAAAGTTTTTGCGCTCGGATTTGTGCTGTACATAATATTTTCGAAAAACATCTACCATGTAGGGGAACAAAACCTCCATGCCGTGTTCTTCCAGATAGTCCTCGATATTGTTGTTGGATACCGGGTGGAAATTCAGCAGGTACTCACCGATCACAAAGACCCGTGGTTTACGGTAGCTTGTGTCGTATTCAATGGCCGAAAAGGCATCTATCGCATTGGAAAAAGCTTTTACCGCCGCGCGCCTTGATTTAAGGAAACCATTGCATATGTCTTCCAGGCAGGCATCAAAAACCTTGTTGGTTTCACCAGGGTTTTTCTCATAGGGCCTTATGCGCCGAACCATGCCCTCCAGGATATCGAACATGGCAATGCCCCATAGCATCAGGTACTCAAAGCGTAGTCCAAAAGAAGTTCCAGGGTGCAACTTTTTGTCTATCATGTTGGTCAGGATCGGAACCTGTGAATAGCCAGCTGCATCCAGTGCTTGTCGTGACAGAATAGGGTAGTGAACCAGACGGCAATCACAGAGGTATTTACCCATTCCAAAGACCACATTGTCGGGATCGTAGCCACCTTTTTCCATGGCAACCAGGAATTCGCCTATGCTGATTTGAGCAGGATAACATAAATCGTTGTGGGTGTATTTTTTGGCCAGCTTGATGCCTTCTTCGTCGATAAGAGGTAGCGGCTCGGCCTTGAAGCCGATAATGCGCAGCACCGATGAGGCCAGTTTGCAGAAAGACACGGTAACGTTTGGCAGAAGCAGGATCTTGTTCTTGTCGCGTTTGCGGTCGTACATCACCGGAAAGGGATCCGGCATTTCCCGTACAAAGTGATTTTGATCGTGCTTGCGTCTGGCAATTACGGTTTCGGTAAAAGACTTGATGCGCACGTTTAGCGGGCCCACGACATCGCTTTCATCAAGTTTCAGGATCAAGGGGGTCTTGCTGGAAATTTTTTCCATTACGTCGATAATCTCGTCGCTAAGGATGGCATCGTGGCCGCAACCAAAACTGACGATTTGCACGAATTCCAGCCTTGAATGGCGGGCGGCAAACATCGCCCCGGAAATCATGCGCACATGAAAGTTGACCACAGCATCCATTCGAACCTTGTCCAGCTCTTCTTCGTGAACGTCCGGCAGGGCGTCGATGGTCAGTACCGGAATGCCCTGGCGGGTAAAGTAACCGGAAAGATCGTGGTTGACGATATGGTCATTGTGATAAGGGCGACCGCCCAGCACAACCCCGAATATCTCGTTTTCATCAAGATACTGCAGGACTTCGCTGCCCCGTTGTTGCAACATGCGGTGGAACAAGTCCATGGAGCCATCTGCCTGGCCGATAGCCTTGCGAACCAGGGCCTCCGGGACATCAAAGGTTTCCTGCATAAAGCGGATAAGCTGCAAGTCCCTGGAGCGAGTGTCCAGCCAGGGAAAGTATGGGGTGTAGAATGGAACCCCATGTTTTTTTTCCGGCTCATCGCTGACCTTGATAATCATCGGGTAGCCCTTGAG
>CAZDYA010000070.1:0-7257 GCA_964509515.1 uncultured Spirochaeta sp. | reverse complement strand
CCCCTGGTCAAACCGATTTCACGCTGCGCCATGGCAAAGCGGGTAACCGAATCGAATAAAAGCATGACATCCTTGCCTTGATCACGAAAGAACTCTGCGATGGCGGTGGCAACGTAGCCGCCCCGCAACCGAGCCAGTGCGGGTGTATCACTGGTTGAAACAACCACTACCGAACGCTTTAGGCCTTCGGGGCCCAGGTCGTTTTCGATAAATTCCCTAACCTCGCGGCCACGCTCACCAATCAGCGCGATTACGTTGACATCAGCCGAGGTATTCCTGGCAATCATACCGATAATGGTAGACTTGCCTACGCCACTGCCAGAAAAAATACCGACCCTCTGTCCCTTGCCGACCGCATTCAAACCATCAATAGCACGAACGCCGGTATGAAGTTGTTCATTGATTACCCGGCGGCTTAAAGCATCGGGGGGCGTACTCAATACCGGATACACACCGTCAATTTGCAGCGGTCCCTTACCATCCACCGGATTTCCCATACTGTCGATAACCCGCCCGAGCAGGTGATCAGAAACGGGGGCTTGCAGAGGATGCCCTGTCGCCACCACCCGACAACCAAGCTCTATCCCATCGGGATCCTGAAAGGGCATCAACTGCACAGTTGTATCACTGATCCCTACAACTTCGGCATATATCACCTTTTGCAGGCGATCGATCTCGATGGAACACACTTCTCCCAAAACAGCCTGTGGGCCATGACTTTCTATCAACAGGCCCCTGACCCCGACAACCTCGCCGCTGTAGCGAACCGGGTCGACGGTCTTCAGAGCTTGTGCATACTTGTCAAATAAGGCCATCACTATGCTCCTGTCGGATTATTGGACTGCGCCTTGATCGGCACCAACTGAAGAATCTGGTCTTCTATTTCCTGCAGTTGCGAAGCAATCCTGGCATCAATCTGGCCAAAATCGGTTTCGATGATACAACCGCCAGGATCGACTGTGGAGTCCTCAAGAACCTTGACATTCTGAACGGTCTCAATTTTTTCCATAATTTGCTGGGTGTGCTGGGTTGTGATCTTGAGATCAGCCATGTTTACCCGAATAATGACATCAGATCGCTTCTTCATCTTCCGCAAAGACTGAATAACATTATTGATGACGATGTTTTTCTGATTTTCACTGATAACCTTGATAACCTTTTTGGCTATCTGCAATACCAGCTGAATAATCTGACCCTCGGACTCTTCAAGGATGTCATTGCGACGACGGATTGCCGCATCGATTATGTTATGCAGACGCCCGACCAAACGTTCAGCTTCGGCCTGCCCTTCGACAAAACCGTCCTGCCGACCAGCTTCCATACCCTTGCGACGCGCCTCATCTTCAATCTGCTGGGCCTGCTGCTGTGCCTCGGCAATCAGCTGCCCCGCCCGCTCTTCGGCTTCCGCAATAATGCGCGCCTTTTCTTCTTCGGCTTCTTGCCGGGCGCGGCTGGCCTGCTCAGTCTTGCGCTTAACCTCTTCGAAGGCCGTGTTTTCCGCTTCCTTGATGATATCACCAGCCTGCTGCTGCGCCTCGTCAAGCAGACGCTGCCGCTCCTCTTCCCACTGAACCTTGTATTCCTCTGCCTCCCGCCGTAGTTCATCGGCGGTTGGTCCGGTGTATTCCTCGACCTCGTCCAGCTCTACCGGCTCGGCCACGACATGGCCGGGCGGCGGTATATGAACCTTGGTCTGGGTTGGAAGAACCTCAAAGGATCGAAAAACATTCTTTGCCATATCTCGCCTCCGTTACACTACCAGCTCGTCTTCACCAGCACGTGCAACAACAATCTCGCCCTGCTCTTCCAGCTTACGAATAATGGATACAATCTTCTGCTGGGCTTCCTCGACATCCTTCATTCTGATTGGCCCCATGTATTCCATATCCTCTTTCAACAGCTGTGAAGCCCGCTTGGACATATTACGATATATCTTGTCCTGAACCTCGCCTTCGACCGCTTTCAGCGCCTTGGCAAGTTCTGCTGTATCAACCTCACGCAAAACCTTCTGAATGGCGCGGTCATCAAGCATAACAATATCTTCGAATACGAACATCCGTTTCTTGATTTCTTCGGCCAACTCAGGATCTTCCTCTTCCAGTGATTCGATAATACTCTTCTCTGTCGTACGGTCAACAAGGTTGAGGATTTCAACAATGCTTTCAACACCACCAGCGGCGGTATAGTCTTCGGAGGACAGGGTGGACAACTTCTTTTCAAGCACCCTCTCAACCTCGCGCAGAACTTCGGGACTGGTTCGGTCCATCGTACTAATGCGCTTGGCAACATCAGACTGAACCTCGTGCTCAAGCTGCGCAAGAATTACCGAGGCCTTGGGAGGATCAAGATAGGCCAGGATAAGCGCAATTGTCTGCGGATGTTCTTGCTGAATAAAGTTTAACAGCTGGGTCGGATCTGTCCGGCGGATAAAATCAAAAGGCCGGACCTGCAGGGACGAAGTCAAACGATTAATGATATCCACTGCTTTCTGCGAGCCCAAAGATTTTTCCAGCAATTCCCTGGCATAATCGATACCACCGGTCGTGATAAAGTCCTGAGCCATCATCAGCTCCTGAAACTCCATCAAGACGCGATCACGGTCTTCCGATTCAATGGCATCAAGCCTGGCGATTTCGAAGGTCAGGCTTTCGATTTCATCTTCCCTAAGATGCTTGAATATCTCTGATGATATCTCGGAACCCAGGGTAACAAGAAAAACCGCGGCCTTCTGCCGGCCCGTCATATCCTTGCGGCTGCCAGAACCACCCGATTTCTTGGGCGCTACCTGGGGGGCTGCCGCCGCTTGCTGCGGCATAGGTTTCTTTGCCATACGCTATTCCTCCCTCAGCCATGTCCGGATAAGCTGAGCGACATCCTCGGGATGCTCCCTGGCCATGTTTACTGCATTCTCCTGCAGCTCCATTCGGGCTCTTTCTTCTACCGACATTTCCACCTCGGTACCTTCTTCCTCGGCGCTGCGCAAAGCGGCTTCGCGCATTGCCTGATGCTGCCGTGCCAGTTCTTCCTCGCGCAGGCGGCGTCGCCTTTCGATCTCGCGGGATACAAGACGGAAAACGATAAAGGATACCAGCAAAATTGCTACCCCGATAAGGATATACAGAACCATCTGCTGCACCTGCTGGCGCCTGAGGAATTGGGCATCTTCTTCGATAAACTGCTGGGTCCGATCAAACTGAATATGCTGCACTGTAACGGTATCCCCGCGGTCACGGTTAAAACCTACTGCAGCCTCGATCAACTCCTTGGCTCGCGCCAGCTCATCGGCAGGGACAGGCGTGTACTCACGCACAACCTGATTGTTCTCGATCTGCAGGTTCCCCCGGTCGTCAAAGACCCTGGTCCAGGTTCCATCCAGAGCCACCGATACCGATATCCGGCGAACCTCCGGGCTTTTCTCTTCGTAGATTTCCCTTCGGTTAATCTCGTTATTTACCTGTTGCTCATTACGATTGTAGGTACCAACCAAACCTTCCATGTCTTTGTAACCGGGAGGCATCTGACCTTCCTGTCCGGGAGGCCCCTCGGGATTGAAACCCGAACCTTCATAGTTTTCATCAAAGGTCCGCACGCTGCGGGTTACCGACATGGTAACCTCACTATCGTCAAACGGCGTCCTGGGATTGTCCGGCTTGATCTCAATGGGGAAAAACTCTTCGGTTTTCTCGGTGCGCTTGCCCATATCCATATCAACATTGATATTGGTAACCACAAAGCGACTCGGTGTATATATCGCTGACAAAGCACGCTGAATTTCGGTTCGATACTGGCGTTCCCGGCTGCGAATTATCTCAAGCTCGCGCCTTGTAAGCTCCAAACGATCAAATTCTGCCAGATTGGCAAAATCATTCAGCACCCGTCCGGTACGGTCAGTAATGGTAATGTTTTCGGGTTTCAAACCAGCAACAGCGAACTGCACCAGCTTTTCGATACCCTCAATTTTTTTCCGGTCTTCGGCAATATCCGAACCTGGTTTGGCTGTAATGATTATCGAAGCAGTAATGGCCTTCTGGTCTTCGGTGAACAGCTCCTGTTCGGGGATTTCCAGAATGACACTGACAGCATCAATTTCATCCAGTGAAAGAATGTGATCCTGAAGCTGACGGGTAATGGCGCGCCGCAGATTTACGTTACGCTCAAAATCGGTCTGGGTCCAACGGTCGATATCAAATAGTTGCCAGGGGTCTGTCCCGCTGGGAATCAAATCCTCGCGCGTCAAAATAGCCCGCATGCGTCTGGCAGTCGCATTATCTGCCACCATCAGCACACCATCGGCACTTACAGATGATTCCACATTTTCCTGATCAAGACGGGCGCGTATCCGCTCCAAATCGGCCTGATCGGTAATCGGCTGACTAAATAATGGAACCCATGGTGAAGAACCGCTCAAACTACCAAGCGCTATCATACCTGCTATCGCAACTACGATAACGCCAATGAAGATTCCCTTTTGGACGATTGTCCATTTTCCCCAGACGGCCTGCAGTTGCGAGACCACCCTCTGAAATAATTCGTTCATATCCCCTCCCAGAAACTACGAACGCCGGCATACCTGTCGATTATATCCTATGCACACAGGTGCACTTACAGTCTAACGCAGGTTGCTTATATCTTTATACCCCTGAATGACTCTATCAACAATATTTTTTGTAAGATTGAGCGCCAACTCCGCCTTGGCGGCAGCAATTGTCACATCATGGGCATCCACTTCATCCGGATGAATAACCGCTGCAACGGCCACATCCGAAGCCTCATGCTGCAAACTATTCACTTCCTGCAGGCTCTGCACAAGCATGGAACCGAAATCCTGCTGCTCGGCCTTGGCCGGAGCATCGGGTCCCGCGCCGAAATGCGACTTGTGAGTCCTTGCCAGGGTGAACTGGTCACCGCTGGCGTTTACAATTCCTGTTCCCTGTACTGTATTCATATTCACCTCACCCCTCCCGTCGGGTTTCGACTAATACTAAGCCCTTCCAATATTCAAGGCGCGCATAAACATCTGCTTGGCGCCGTTAATAACCTGGCTATTGGCATCATAACTGCGGGAGGCCGCAATCATATCAACCATTTCTTCTACGATATTAACATTCGGCATCTCGACATAACCCTCGCGCGGGCCGCTTTTGATCGCATCCGGATGCGTTGGGTCATAAACCAGACGCGGCGGGCTGGAGGTATCCTTTTCGATCTCCACTACCCTGACACCCTTGCCAACGCCATTGTCCATGGCCTTCGGTAAAAATGGGCTGCGCCAGTAAGGCTGCTCTACCCTAGGTCTTACAACCACCCGACTTCGGCGAAAGGGTCCGCCCTCAGCTGTCCTGGTGGTACTAACATTGGCGATATTATCAGCAATAACGTCCTGCCTAAGGCGCTGCGCGCTTAATCCGCTAGCTGCGGTCTGTATTGCTCCAAACATTCCCATATCTATTCTCCTACCTTAAAACCAGGTTAATTCGCCGATATTCCGAGTTCATGTTCTCGGTCATCATCTGATACGCCAGCTGGGAATTCAGCAGATTGATTGACTCAACCTCGATATCCACGTTGTTGCCATTATTCTTGGTCGATGTAGTGAAATCCAGATTCCTGCGAGGCGCGACGGTACGAAAATCAATTGGTCGATAAAAAGGAATATGCTTTTCATGCGTAATCGCCTGAGGAAAGGGGCGGTATTTTTCTGATTCCAGGGCCTTTTGCAAGGATGATTCAAAATTAACCTCGGAACGCTTGAAATTTGGGGTATCTACATTGGCAATATTGTCGGCAATAACTGATTGGCGCAACATGTTAACATCCATGCTGCGATGCAGGATATCGGTTGTCCGCCCAAAACTCGTATTTCCAAACATATTATTATTCCTCCCTGTCCTCTTCTATCATCGACTAAAGAATGTAACGGCTTAAGTCCTGATCCTGAATAATTGAGCCCAATCTTTCCTGCACATAGGCCGGGGTAATCGGGATGGTCTGCCCCGATAACTCGGCAGCGGTATAGCTCACCTCTTCAAGTAAAACCTCCATAACGGTATGCAGGCGCCTGGCGCCGATATTCTCGGTGCGGGAATTAACATCGGCGGCAATGCGGCATATTTCCACAATCGCTTCTTCCGAAAAATCCAGCGTGACATTCTCGGTTGCCATCAAGGCCGTGTACTGCTTAACCAGTGAGTTCTGCGGCTGGGTCAAAATGCGATAAAAGGCATCGGCATCCAGAGCCTCCAGCTCCACACGCAGGGGGAACCGCCCCTGCAGCTCAGGAATAAGATCGCTGGGCTTGGAGGTGTGAAAAGCCCCGGCAGCAATAAAAAGGATATGACTGGTATCAACGATCCCGTACTTGGTGTTAACCTGTGAGCCTTCGACAATCGGCAGAATATCGCGTTGCACACCTTCCCGACTGACATCGACCCCCGAACGGTTCTCCTTGGCGGCTATCTTGTCAATTTCATCAATAAAAATGATACCCATCTGCTCAACCCGCTGTCGTGCCTGTTCAGCCACCTGCTCGGTGTCCACCAGCTTTTCCATTTCTTCGGCAAGGAGTATTTCGCGGGCCCGGGCGATGGTGGTTCGCTTTTTCTTCTTGCGCCCACCGAACATGGCCCCCAGGTTTCCAAGGTTCATTTCCATTTCCTCGAAGCTGGAACCAGAAAAGATCTCGATGGCCGGCATGCCCTGTTTGGTAACGCTGACTTCTACCTCTTTTTGTTCCAGGTCGCCGTTGCGCAGCTTCTGGCGGAATTTTTCTCTGGTTGATGAATCGGCCGGGGGCGTTGCGCCCGTGGCCGCCGTCCCGGCGGCCATCGTATCCGTCCCGGCAGGCGCATCTTTAGGATTGGTGCTTTTGGCCTTAACCCCAGGCAGCAGCAAATCAAGCAGCAGCTCCTCTGTCCGCTTCTCGGCCTCCTCACGAACCCTCTCCTGCTGTTCCGACTTGACCATGGCCACACCCGAGGCCATAAGATCGCGCACCATTGACTCGACATCCCGCCCAACATAGCCGACCTCGGTATACTTGGTGGCCTCAACCTTGATAAACGGTGCCCCTGTCAGTTTTGACAAGCGGCGGGCGATCTCTGTTTTACCAACCCCGGTGGGGCCGATCATGATAATATTTTTAGGCATTACCTCATCGCGCAGCTCTTCCGGAAGGCGTTCGCGGCGTATCCTGTTCCGCAGGGCAATCGCCACTGCCTTTTTGGCCTTCTGCTGACCGATAATGAAGCGGTCAAGCTC
>CAZDYA010000069.1:0-7327 GCA_964509515.1 uncultured Spirochaeta sp. | reverse complement strand
GGCCAACACAGTGGTGCCGGTGAATTTGGCCTATCACAAGGAGGCCTTTTCGGCCAGGGTTCTGCGGGGCCCCATCCACCGGCAGTGGCAGGACTATCTGCTACCCGGGGCCCCGCAGACACTCCCCCCTCCCCTGGCAGAGGCCGGCGCGATCGGGGCCGAGAGGGTACTTAAGGACCTGCCAAGGCTTGACCCGGCACTAATAGACCAGGAGCAATACTACGCAAGCCAGCTGGCCTGCGGGCAAGAGGCAATGCCTGTCAAAGCTTTCACAGGGGGCGAAGACTCGGCTTTGCTGCGCTGGCAAGAATTTCTTGAAAGCGGCCTGGATGATTATCACATCAGGCGAAATGACCCGGCGCTTGACGGCAGCTCAAAAATGAGCCCTTATCTGCACTTCGGCATGATTTCGCCGGTGCGCATGGCACTTGATGCCAGAGAATACGGCCGCAACGAGAGCGTGGACAGCCTGTGGGAAGAACTGATAGTCAGAAGAGAACTGGCCTGCAACTTTACCGAATACAATCAGCACTATGACTCACCGGAATGCCTGCCCGACTGGGCGATAACAACCATCAACGAACACGCCGGCGATACAAGGGAATACATCTACGCCTATGACGAACTGAATACCGCCAGCACCCACGACCCTTACTGGAACGCGGCCCAAAACCAGCTGCGCCAGATCGGATGGATGCATGGCTATTTGCGGATGTACTGGGGTAAAAAAATCATTGAATGGACCGCTGATGTCAAAACTGCCTGGGAATACATGATCAAAATGAATGATACCTGGCAGCTTGACGGGCGCGACCCCAACGGATATGCCGGAGTCGCCTGGTGCTTCGGCAAGCATGACCGGGCATGGTCAAGACGCCCGATATTCGGAAAACTGCGCTACATGAACGACAATGGCCTGCGCCGCAAATTCGACATCGATGCCTACGTGCGACAGTGGGGCAAGCCAGGCTAAATTGCCAGAATCAGCTAAATCGCCACCCGCTGATGACCGTGATAGTATTTGTCACGCAGATTTCGTACGTTCTCGTCCTCCAGATAGTCATCAAAGGGCATCATGCGGTCAATAACGCCACCGGGGGTAATCTCGACAATGCGGTTGGCAATACTATGCACAAACTGATGATCGTGCGAAGTAAACAGTACGACTTCGGAATAATCAATCAAGGCGTTATTCAAAGCGGTAATTGCTTCCAGATCCAGGTGATTGGTGGGATCATCCATGATCAAAACATTGGCCTCGGCCAGCATCATCTTGCTGAGCATGCAGCGCACCTTTTCGCCCCCTGACAAAACCTTGACCTTCTTGAGGGCGTCATCACCAGAAAACAACATGCGCCCCAAAAATCCCCGGACATAGCTTTCGTCAGTCGAATCAGAATACTGGCGCAACCAATCAATGATGCTGATATCCTGCGTAAAGTAACGCGAACTTTCATTGGGAAAGTACGAAGGGGTAATTGTGACCCCCCATTCAAAGCTTCCGGCATCCGGCTTCATTTCGCCGGCAATTATTTCAAACAGGGCGCTCTTGGCAAGGTGTTCCCGTCCAACAAAGGCAATCTTGTCACCGCGATTAACCGTCAAGGAAAATTTATCCAGAACCTTCTCGCCCTCGATGGTCTTTTCCAAGCCCTCGATATGCAGTACTACCCGGCCGCACTCGCGATCCGGTTTAAAAGCCACATAGGGAAAACGACGGCTTGAGGCCTGAAAATTATCCAGATTGAGCTTATCGAGCATCTTCTTGCGCGAAGTTGCCTGCTTGCTCTTGGCAGCGTTCGAGGCAAAACGCTGAATAAATTCCCTCAGCTCCTTGGCCTTGTCTTCGGCCCTTTTCTGCTGATCACGCTGCTGACGCAAAGCCAGCTGACTGGCCTGATACCAAAAATCATAGTTACCGACATAAACAGAAATCTTTTGAAAATCGATATCAACAATATGCGTACAGATGCGGTTTAGAAAATGCCTGTCATGCGACACGACAATCAAGGTATTGGGAAAGCGCTCCAGAAAGGTTTCCAGCCAGTTGATGGACTCCAGGTCGAGGTTGTTGGTCGGCTCATCCAGCAGCAGGACATCGGGGTTGCCAAACAGGGCCTGAGCCAGCAATACTCGGACCTTCAAACCGCCATCCAGCTCCTCCATCATTTTTTCGTGCAGTGCTTCTTCGATTCCCAGCCCATCCAACAGGGTTGCCGCCTCGGCCTCGGCCTCCCAGCCATTGAGCTCGGCAAACTCACCTTCCAGTGCTGACGCCCGCAGGCCATCCTCTTCCGAGAAGTCCTCCTTGGCATAAATCGCTTCGCGCTCCATCATTACCTGGTACAATTTCTGATGCCCCATAATAACGGTGTGCATAACACTGTGCTTATCGAAGGCGTTTTGATCCTGCCGCAGCACCGCCACACGGGCATCCTTGGATGTACTGATGTCGCCGGCATCTGGTTCAATCTCGCCGGAAAGAATCTTTAGGAAGGTCGATTTACCAGCACCATTGGCACCAATTACTCCATAGCAATTGCCTGGGGTGAACTTGATCGAAACATCCTTAAAAAGGGGCACATTGCCAAAAGATAAAGCAACATCATTTACACTAATCACGAATAACTCCTTACTGACACATGGTGTTTTATCCCACAGCGGGCAGCTGGGTCAAGGTCTGGCCATATGACCAATGATATGAGATACTGGCCTTAGACGGGGGCGCCACATGAAAAGCTATCATTCATCAGTCAAACAAGCTCGCCAACTGGTTCAGGAATCATCGCTTAGCCTGGAAGAAGCATGGAGGCAGCTGGGCCAGACCATAATCAACAAAGATGATACAGATTGCGCTGCACTGCAAGGCGAGATGCAGTCACTTTGCTTTGATATCCAGGCCGCCAAAGAGCAAAAAGCAGAAAACGCTGCCCTGGCCGGCAGGATTCAAAGCATCACTGCCCGCCGCGCTGAATTGGCAAAGCTGATGGCAGAAATACCAAACAAGCTACGGCAAAAGGAAGAAGATGCCACCCCCATCTATATCCGTGCCGGCGAAATCACCCTGGAGACCCAGGGCCACCATCCTCCAGACGAACCAGCCCTGCGTTCGCTGTTAACCAAGACAGCGGCCGTCAGCGAGGCCTACGAAAATGCCCGAGCTGCGATGACTCAAGGCGATGAAAAAAAGGGGTTATTCAAGGGCATTGGTGCCAAGATCTCCGGTGCCGCCGGCAGTATGGTAGCCATGCGACGCCAGAAAGAACTGCAGCGCCAGCTACTGGCCCTGGGCATGGCCCTGCTGCAAGAGGGAAAAAGCTCCTTCCTGCCCAACCTTCAGCTAGGAACAACCCTTACAGAATACCAGGAACTGCAGACTGCAAAAAAAATGCTGGAGGATGAGCTGGAAGAAGCAAAGTCGGAAAGCCGCCTTTTACTGCAACAGCTGGAAGAAGAGAATGCCGACGCTCACCCCATGCGCCGGGCGGATGAACTGGCCATGCATAGCCACACCCTTACCAAGGAGATCGAAACAAAACTGGTAATACTGGGCAAGCAGTACTATCAGCTTAGCCTGAAAAACGAAAAAGGTACCCCAGGCACCCCCGGTGAACTGGTACAGCAGATTGAAAACCTGACGGAAACAATCGCTAATCAGGAAAAGCAGATTGAACGGCTTGAAGCAGCAATACAGATTGAGAAGCTGGAAAACCGCCGCAAGGATATTGCGAAAAAAGTCGAGAGCATTCAAAAGCAGATTGCCCTGAAACAGCAGGAGATCGTGACATTGACCCTGGAAGCCGACAAAGCAGAAGAAGAAATAGCCCGGCTGGTCCGCATCCGGGGTCCGCTAAACTCATTGAGCAAATAACTCCCGGCAGTGCCCCGAAAGACCGGCGGCAGCCTAATCAGAAAGCAGCTGAATCTGCACCCTGACCATTGCCGCATCATCCTGCTGAACGGCCGAGACCGGCAGATGGATTACAACAAGGTGCTTCTGCTCCGCCGGGATGCGTGCCGACAAGAATGGCTGCAAACCGCCGTACTCCTGATTGTCCGCCAGAATACTGCCATTGGCATCCTTTAGCTCCAAAAGTACAGCCTGTGATTCAAAATCCGGCAAAGATAATTCATAGCGGCCATCACGGGCAAGCTGAAAAGCCTGCACGTTGACCTCCTGCTGAACGTTAATCTCAATCAAAATGGGACGCCCGGCTTCGGGTTGCAACATGGGGACAGCTTCTGATGTGGAAAAATCGCCCCGCCTTTCTGCTTCATTACTTTTGGCATTAGCTGAGTAAGCCAGAACGCTGTCAGGCAAAACCTCGAAGGCCAGCGGCTGATAACGCCCATAGACAATACCATATGGCCAATCACTTGCTTGTCTTTCTTCCTGCAGGCCGGCAAAACGGCGGGCAATGGTTTGGCCATTACGCAAGTCAATAAGGCTTGCGTAGCCGGAGTATTCAAGCATCTCCAGCTCCTGGGACGCAGTTTGATAAACCTGCAAAACAGCTGCATCTTTTCGCCACAATATTTGCCCCTGCTGCGCGTCCAGACAAACCAGCCCGGAAGCGTCCTGAATAATCAGGTATGATGCATCAGCCGACTCCAGCAATACGGGGGGCAAAAGCCCGGAGTGCCTGATACTGGCCGTCCACAGGGGCTGGGAATCAAGCTGCAGGCCGTCCCAGTCCAGTAATTGAGCCTGTTCGGCATATTCAGCCGGGCTAATCCACGGAGCTAGCTGCTTATCATTTTCTTGCTCAGGAAAACGGGTAGTATCGGCCGGACCAAGCCCAGGCTGCTCAGGCTGACAGCTCGACAGAACAGTAATCACAAGCGCTGAAATCATAAAAAATCGCCGCATCGGTATCATTTGCCGCATCATTGCTCCTTGATATCAATACCGGGCAATACCGCGACCAACTCGGATTGCATCTGCTGCCATTGCCCTTCTTTTTGCAAGGCAACATCGGCCTGCAAAGCAAAACGCCCGGCCTGGCTACCGAGCTGGCGTATAGCCCGAAAAACATATAACTGTTCGGCGGTCTGAAAAGCCGCCGATGACAACAGCACCGGCAGGTAATCCTGAATGGCATAGGACCAAAGACCGCAGACCCGCAAAACAGCCTCGGCACTGGTTATGGTGTTATACAGATCGTTGTAGCCTTCGTCAATTTGCACCCCATCGGCCAATACCGCCAACTCCTCGGCTGCCTTGAGCACCAGCGCTGCATCACCGGCAAACCAAAGTTCATCATCGGCCGGCAGGAAAATGATGCTAATACCATGCATGGCATACCAATGCAGAACCGAAACCCGCGCATCTGCCATTTCCAGCTGATCACGCAACCAGACATCGATTGATTTTTGCAGATTGCCGACAACAAGCGCTTGCTGCTCTGCATCCAGCACCACCACATAATACGGCAAACCGGCCAAGCTTATTTCAATTTTGGTAACATTACCCAGCCTGGCACCTGCCAGCCACTCATCCAGGGTATCACGCATGATCTCGCTTATACGAGCGCTGTTCTTTTGACGCAGTTCCTGCTGAACCGCCAGATTGCCCATCACGGCCAAGCGCTGTGCCGGGTCCGAAGCCCATCCAGCACCCTTCTCGGCCTCGTAGCTTTCCAGCGCAGCAAGAATGCCATCCGAATGCATGCGGTAGGCCGCCAAAAGATCAGAAGCAGCTGTTGGCTGTTCAGAGACAGCCACAGCCCTTTGATCATCCGGCATCCAGTTACAATCATAGGCATCGCCCAGCACAAAACTGCGCAGGATATTCATGACGAGGTTGTACTCGTTACTGCTACTGCCAAGACGGCTGGCCAAGCCGGCAATGGCCGATGCCGCCAAAGGATTCCTGGCACAAAGCACCACCATCTCGCCGGGGCTGGCCGGCAAGGAATATAAAAATCCTGACTGACCGGCCTCATCAATATCTTTGTCATCATCCTGTACTGAGGAATAACGATCAGCCAGCCATAACATGGTTTGCCGGCGACGCGCTTCCAGCAGTCCGGCATGCTTGCCCATCCTGCGCAAAAGCTCGGCGTCCTGACTGCCCAGGGCTTCAAGCTCATCGGCAAACTGCTGCAAGGCCGGCGCAAATTGATCACCAAGCGCCCCCAGCAAAACCAGACGTTGTTGAAACAAATCCTGCCCCAGTAAAAAGCGCCAGGTCCGCACATCCTCGTGCCGGGGCGGCTCAACATTCAAGCGGCCATTACTCTGAAAATAGGCCGCTATGGCATCCCCATCATAATCGGTAAGCCGAAAATCATTAAAAATTGAAAGCAGGCCCTCGACCAGCGGCCGAGGCTGCCCAAGATAGCACTGCAGCCCAAACAAGGCCTCCTGCCTTGCCTGATAGGCCTCGCTGCGCGGCCGGGGTACATCGGCTGCCAGCAAAAGACCAAGCTCGGCCAGGTTCTGGCTGTCAACAAGGCGGGAACCGTATTGTGCATCCTCACGCAACAAAGCCCCCTGCCGCCTTTCGCTCAAAGAGGCAAAGTTGGCTGCTTTTTCCAGCCTGGCAGCATAGCTCTGGCGAACATCTTCTTCCAGTTTTCCCAAGAGCTGCATGGCCTTTATGCTTTCAGCAGATGAAGGATTCAAAGATGCGCGCAATAATTCCGGCAGCTGCCTGGGCATTGCAATATGCGAGGATGAAGGAACATCAAAAAATGACATCAGCTCAGCCGAGGCTGATGGTGAAGCCATGATTGAAAGCGGGAACATGGCCAAGCACAAGCAACATATAATAAATAATGAGAAAACAAGCGTTTTTTCTGATTTGGCAAACATCCTGTTAAGAGTATAACAGCGAACAAGAATCGTCCAGTTTTCTTGACCGAACGCGCAACGTTTTCTGCAAACCTGGTCCGCGCCCCCTTGCCCGGCTCCCCTGTACTCCGGGCTTCGCCAAATCCACCACTCCGTGGTAGTCTTCATTCATTCGCAGGACTTAAGACCCAGGGATCACTAGTACCTCTGATGGAAATAAATGAAGAGAGAGGTTTTTTAAATTATGAATAGAAAAGAAGAAGCAATTTCACTATTTGAAAGTGGCTTTAATTGTTGCCAGGCTGTTTTAAGTGTCTTTTCTGATGAACTCTCCATCAGTAGAGAATTGGCCCTCAAGATTGCAACCGGATTTGGTGGCGGCTCAAGGAACGGAGAGCTATGCGGTGCTGTATCTGGTGCGCTTATGGTGTTAGGCTTGAAATACGGTCACTATGAAGAAGGAAATAACGATAGAAAGAGCAGATCATATAGCTTGGCAAAAGAATTTACAGATAGATTCAGAGATACACAT
>CAZDYA010000068.1:0-7331 GCA_964509515.1 uncultured Spirochaeta sp. | reverse complement strand
GCACTAAACAATGTAATCATGGCAGATACCAGCGTACCGAGCCTGAGCCGTGTCGCCCGCTGGGGGCATACCGCCATAGTCGAGCAACTGCTGGAGAACGGTGCCGATCCAAATGCCAGTGATCCGGTTGGCAGAACCGCCCTGCACTACGCTGCCAGACGCCCCAAGGTAATCGCCGTCCTCTTGAAAGCCGGCGCCAACCCGAATGTTAAGGATGTCTTCGGAAATACCCCCTTGCACCTGGCGGTAGTAAACCGTGAGTCTGTTGCCCTGTTGCTGGAAGCCGGGGCCAGTCCGAACCAAACCAACCTGACCGGCAGCAGCCCTTTCGACAGGGCGGTAAGAATGGGCAGCAATCGCAGCAACCTCGAGGTGATCCGCATGCTCAGCTCAGCCGGAGCCAAATAAAAGTCAGTTACAGCGGGCCCTCTCCAGGCGTGCCGTCATCATCAGATTCAACCGGGCCAACACCAGCGGACAGATAACGCCATAGCCGCTCCTGCAGCATGGCTGTATCCTGGGTGGCCTCACGTTCTGCTATCCCTTGCGGGATGGCATATATTCTTACCATGATGCTGGATATCAGGAAAATTTCGGCCAATATGCGCATATAAAACAAAGCGATCATTACCGAGGCCACGGCTCCCAAAATAAGGAAGCTGGAGCCAAAACCCACAACCAGCCTGGCACTAAGCATGCTCAGTCCCTGCCAAGCTGAGGCGCTAATAAACGCAATCACAACCGTCGGTAAAATACGCAGCCGGTGGCGGGAAAAAAGATAGTACAGCCCCATCAATATCAGGGTGTAAATACCAATCGAAATAAATCTTGAAAACATCAGCTCGAATTCCGGAGCCATGTGAAAAAAACCCTGCATGATGGCGATCACCGGAGTAAGGACACTGGCGGCATATACCAGCAGTACGAAGGCCGCCATTAGGGGTATTGCTATTAATCGATACAAGGCCCCGTTTCTTATCTGGGAATCGAGCATGGTAGCCATACCTGTCCCCAGATCGGTAAACAGGGTATTAACCGCCAGCAAGAAGGCGCCAAGGGTAACAAAATCCAGCGATGAAATCCTGTCGGCATTACCAAGTGCCATCTGAAGAAACTCTTGTCGAATATCCGGTGGCAGAAAGGCTAGCACCTGGCCATCAATAATTGCACGAAATTCGGGAAAAAAGATCACCGAACGTAAACTGACCAGCAGGAACAACAAGGGGATACTGCCAAACAGCAGGCTGAAGGCAATCCCCTTGGCAAGCAGGGCCCCGTTATGGCGATAGTATATCCGCACAAATCGCAGGCGGTGTGCCCATCTTTCGCGAAAATGAATGATCGCATCCAGTCTTTCCCTGGATAACCAACGATGTAACCCTGCCATACTCTATTACTGCAGGGTATTCACGTTATTCAGGTTTTCGAAGGCCTGCTGCATGCGAGCAATAAAGGCCTCTTCGCCAGACCGCAACCATTGCCGCGGGTCGTAAATCTTTTTATTGGGTTTTTCTTCACCTTCCGGATTCCCGATCTGCCCCTGAAGATAATCTTTTTTCTGCTTATAGAATGAGTGCACCCCATCCCAGAAGGCCCACTGCAGGTCGGTATCGATATTCATCTTGACCGCGCCATAGCTGATTGCTTCGCGAATTTCTTCCGGAGTGCTGCCAGAGCCCCCGTGGAAAACAAAGTTTACAGGTTTTTCAGAGGTGCCAAACTTTTCCTGCACATACTTTTGGCTATTGTGCAGAATAATCGGCTTCAGGCTGACATTGCCCGGCTTGTATACCCCATGCACATTGCCAAAGGCGGCTGCAATGGTAAAACGGTCACTGATCTGGCCTAGCTGCTCATAGGCATAGGCCACGTCCTCGGGCTGGGTATAGAGCCGGCTGCTATCAATACCGGTATTATCCACGCCATCCTCTTCGCCGCCGGTAACCCCAAGCTCAATTTCCAGGGTCATATCGATCTTGCTCATCCTTTCCAGATAGCGCTTGCAGGTTTCAATATTGTCTTTGATCGGTTCCTCTGACAGGTCGATCATGTGAGAGCTGTACAAAGGCTTACCATGAACCTTATAGAACTCCTCGCCGGCATCTAGCAATCCGTCTATCCATGGCAGCAACTTGCGGGCAGCATGGTCGGTATGCAGCATTACGCGCACACCATATAGCTCAGCAAGCTTGTGAACGTGCTCAGCACCGGAAATACCCCCGGCAATCGCGGCCTGCTGATCCTTGTTATCAAGCCCCTTACCAGCGAAAAAGATGGCCCCGCCATTGGAAAACTGAATAATCACAGGGGCATTGGCATTGCGGGCGGATTCCAGTACAGCATTTACAGAATTGGTCCCAACTACATTGGCTCCCGGTAAGGCATATTGCCGTTTCTTGGCATCGGCGAACACCTTCTGCACATCGTCCCCTGTTACAACACCGGGCTTAACTTCATCTTTAAGGCTCATACTGATCTCCTTGCAAAAAATTTATTCTTGAATTAACAGTATATAACTGACTGACCCCCTACGGTCAACCGGGAGAATGGACCAGATGGCAGGCCACCTGCTGAGCCTCGGCAGCGGGCATGAAAACGGCGATGCATTTCATATTTTCGGGAGCTGGATACTGAGCTGTCAATAAAGCACTTAACTGATTATCGCACTGGTCCATGGATTCCAGAGAGCAACATCGGCCTGCAAAACTTCTGAAAAAACCTTGTCCGGCTGCAAAACAACGGATTCTTCTGCCAATGCCTTTTGACAAGCCAATACAAAGCGCTGTCCGCCATGCTGTATCAACAAGCCCTCTTGTCCTGATTGCCCTGCTGTTTGCTCTTCCCTGGCAGCAGAATCCAGATACAGCACCCGAAAATCCTCACCGCCATGACGATAGTAAAGTTTTTTATGTGATGTTACTTTCAGCTGTTGCGGATCGAGTTTAAAGCGGTCAAAAACGCAAAACCCAGGGATGGCATGGTTCTGACCTTGTGCAGTCTGAATTATGATGACCGTCAACAATTGCAAGTCAGCTGCAATAGATAGACTGAACCTGGTATGAGGCCGACAGCTCAACTCGAGCTGTCCATGCAGCAAACTCTCAACCGAGTGCCGAACAACATCCAGGCCAACGCCACGACCAGAGGCCCCCTCATTCATATTTTGCTGTCTGGTACTGTAGCCCGGAATGGTTATCTGATCCAAAATATCCCTGCTGCTACCTTCCAGGGCTATCCCGCGGCCATCATCGCTAACCTCAAGCCGAATAGTACCATCTCTCACATGCGCTGACAAATTAACCGTCCCGGCCTCCGGTTTGCCGGCGGCTTGCCTTTCATGCGGGGTCTCTATTCCATGATCGATGGCATTCCTGACCAGATGACTTAGCGCCTCTCTTAATACTGAGGCGACCGGCAATGATACGGCGGCATCATCATATAACACCTTGCATACGGCTATCTTGCCCTGCTCTGCCGCCGCGCTCTCGGCCATGGGACGCAAGTTGTTTAGCAGTTCCCCGAGGAAGGTTTGACCTGACTTTTGCAACAGACTCATGCAATCCTGTAACACGGGGACCCCCATGCCAGCATACTGTAAGCCGAAGAGCAGCCTTTCATATTCCCGCAAGCGAAAATTAAGCTGAACCTCCTGCAGGCCAGTAAGATTGCCGGGGTCATAGCTTGCCCGTGACTCAGCCGCCGCCCTGACCCTCGCCTCGCTAACCATCTGAACATCAACGCTACTTACAGCGCTGGTCTTTAACAAGTCTTCCAAAAATGCCGGTTTCCTGCTGGTCGCAAGCAGGGCCAGAAAAACATCCTCACTCGACTCCAAAGCAGAATGTAACAAGACACCGGTATGCTGTTCCAGTAAATGCAAAAGAAGATACTTTCTCTGGGTAATGAATTCAGGCTCTTCACTAATCTGCACCGAAACGACTAACAATTCTTCTTGCCGGCGGACGGTATCGCCAAGCTGTTGCAAAAAAATTGGATAGTCATCTACATTTTTCAATAATTCGGCGAGCACATTCTCCTTGGGTACTACTGCAGCAACATGCCTTGACCCCTTGCGGGCAGGTACCGCACGCGGATTCTGACACATGGAACGCAGTTCCGATATATGCTTTAGCAAATCATTTAGAAATTCGCTGTCCGCGATCTTTTCCCCAACCCTGACGGCACCAAGAAAATCCTCGACCTCACTGGCCTTATCGGCGACCTGCTCATATTGCAGAAAAGCCGCCTGCGAACGTATGGAGTGGATATATCTGAAGGCTTGATGCACGGCTTGTGTATCGCCGCTCAAACCCGGGATGACTTGCTCAAGCGAATCCAGAAGCTGCTTACTGTCACGCTGAAACAAAGAGGCCAGTCTGGACATCAAGCACGCCTTTGGCGTGACAAGCCGGAATCAGTATTGGAAAAGTGTCGCTGCAATCGCACCGCTTCCGCCTTAACCAAGGGGTTGCTGTCTTCAAGCGCAACCTCCATTATGGCTGCGTATCCGGCAACATAACCTGTCATACCACAGGTCTGCAGCACTTTCAGGCGGACTATCGAATCTCCACGCTCATATACCGCTGCCAGATCACCAGCGGCCTGACGCAAACGCAATTGACCAACAGCCAATACCGAGGCCTGCACCACCGTCGGAGATTTGTCATACAAGGTCTGTTTGATATATGTAAAGGCCGCCCGGCGGCCGCTTTTGCCCAAGGCAACAACAGCAGCGGCGCGCTCGCAGGCGTCCTGACTTTTGATTGCAATCTCACCGATTGCAAACAAGTCGGCCATGCTTTGGCAAACGTATTCATCCTCTTGGGGTTTTGATGGCTGTGCTGACTGGCGACATGAATCCATCAGGCCGGTATAGGCATCCATCAAGCGGCCAACTGCTATGGTTGTGTCCATATTCTTGCAACGGTCAGGGTGCAGGAGTTTTATCTTTTTTCGAAAAGCAGCCTTGATAGCCCTTACATCTGCATCCGCAGCAACTCCAAGCACCTTTCGCATGACAGTTTCATTATTCATTGGTGATACCTCCAGCCGCCTGGACCTCTATCAGCAAGGTCTCCAGGGCCGTTTTGATACGCAGGATTGCTTCGGTATCCTGCTGTAGCACTGCGCGCCGTGCCATCGCACAGGCCTCTCTGGCTTCGCGTAAAAAATCACTATCCAGCTCATGACTAAATTCTTTGCATCCGCCTTCCAAACGCTGTACCAAGGCTTGCACCCCCGAACGCAAACTTACCCGCTGATCCCTGGCAGAAAAAGCGGCATCAGGGGTCTCGCTCGCCAACGTTACCCGCTGCCTGGCGCCGGTGTCCTGATCATAGGCGGAAACGGTCACGAGTCCATCAACATCAACCTTGAAGCGAACCCTGATGCGCGGAGTACCCTGCTGACCGCGCCTGATCCCTGACAGCAAAAAACGTCCCAGACTGGTGTTTTTATCAGCCGCCCTGTCAGTGCCCTGCTGAACATGAATTTCAACCGCAGACTGATCATCAGAGATGGTTGTAAAAACCCTTTCAGCAACAGCCGGCAGGGGACTGTTCCGCTGCACCAAAGCAACAAATCTGCCCTGATCAATCTCGACACCAAGGTCAAAGGCGGTTACATCACGCAAGGACATATCGCGTTCCATCGTCAGCATTGAAGCTTGTATGGCCGCTCCAAGGGCTACGATTTCATCCGGATTGACCTGAGAAACCTGACTACAGCCCAGCCTTTGCTGCAGCAGCTGGCGTATCATGGGTATGCGGCTTGAACCGCCCGACAATACCAGTGAGTCAATGTCATTGGCTTTCAGCTTGGCCTCGTGCAGGGCTTCAAAGGTGAGGGTAAATGATTTTTCAACCAAGGCATTAATCAAGCGGTTGAACCCAGCCCTATCCATACGGTGATGCAGATGCAGCGGCACGCCATCCGACCCAATAAAAGGAAAGCCAATCTCGGCAGCGTCGCGACTTGAAAGCTCTATCTTCCCTCTCTCCACCATCTCGTACAACTGCTGCTGGATAACCGGGTTGGTCAGGCTCAAGCCCGACCGCTGCTCGAAAGCCGCTCTGACTTCATCCAGTAGCAGCCTGGTAAAGTCCATGCCGCCCAGCTGACTGTCGCCCGTGGTGGACAAAACCCGGAAATCGCGACCGTCCTGACGCAAACAAGTAACGTCAAAGGTACCGCCGCCCAGATCATAGACAACAATAATTCGATTGGCATTCTGCCGACTGGCATATGCCAAGGCGGCGGCGGTAGGCTCGTTCAAAACCCGCCTGATGCGCAAGCCGGCAAGACGGCCAGCCTCAACGGTCGCCCTCCGCTGCTGTTCGCTGAAATAGGCAGGAACGGTTATTACCGCTTCGTTAATGGTACTTCCCAAATATTGCTGGGCATCATGCCTAAGTTTGCGGATAATCCATGAGCTGATTTCTTCCGGGCTTAGGCGATTACCGTTCAAATCATACCGATGCTTCTTGCCCATCATGCGCTTGACAGCAAAAACCGTATTCCCGGGATTAACGGCCGCCTGATTCAAGGCCGATTCGCCGACCAGGATTTCACCGCTATCGGTCATCGCCACCACAGAGGGGGTAATCCTGTTGCCGCGTTCGTTGGGAATAATCTCGGCCTCGCTGCCGTTCCAGAAGGCCATCGCCGAGTTGGTAGTCCCCAGATCAATGCCAAGTATCACGTTCATGATGATTCCCTTGGCAGAAGGGATATCATCAGTTCGATCTCGCCCTCGGTTCTGGCGACCTTGGCCGAGATCTGCTCCAATGTTTCACCCTGGGAATATAACTCCCAAACACGTGCACGCAGCTGACGGGCCTGTTCTTGCAGGTCGATCGGGGCTTCCACCGGCTTGCCTGGTTGGGCGACAGTGGTTGGCGCCAGCCCTCCCAGCTCCAGCTGGGCGCCAGTGTCAGGCGCGGTCGCGGCCTTGGCGCTCACGCTATCCTGCCCGCTCACGCTATCCGACCCGCTCACGCTATCCTGCCCGCTCACGCTATCCTGCCCGCTCACGCTATCCGACCCCGTAGCCCCTGCCCCAGCTGCCGCAGCCTTTGTGCCGCCTTCAGTAGCAGCAAGCGATCGACGCGCCTTCCTCAAATTTACATAAACATCCTCGGCCCTGGCACTTTTTTTGACTTCGGTATGCATAAGCCTGATCCGCTCATCAGCCTGATCAAGCACCTGTCTTACCTGTAGTATTCGATCTTCAATTAGCTGAAGGTTGCGATCAGTGGTCACATTTATCTCGCCGATTATCGCGTTAATCTCTTCCCTCAGCTGTTCAGTAACTACACGGGGACGGGTACGCC
>CAZDYA010000067.1:0-7410 GCA_964509515.1 uncultured Spirochaeta sp. | reverse complement strand
CCTGTATATAGTCTGTATGGTGTAGGTTCCCCTGGGCTTTGGGGAAAGATTCCCAAGCGAGCCTGTCGTTCTTGGGATTCAATTACGGCAAACTGGAAAGCTAACGGCTATCGCTTGCCGACTGAAGCGGAATGGGAATATGCTGCACGGGGCGGTTCCGATCAGGATGCCTTTATGTATTCAGGCAGCAACGATCCTGATGAGGTGGCCTGGTATGAAAAAAACGCAGGGCATTTGCCGGAAGATGACCCCAGCTATGGTACCCAACCGGTAGGCCAAAAAAAACCAAACAAACTCGGTTTGTATGATATGAGCGGAAATGTCTGGGAATGGTGTTGGGACTGGCAGGGTCCATACAGCGAAGAAGATCAGAATAATCCGACAGGGAATAAGCATGGCCGTTTGCGAGTCTATCGCGGGGGAAGCTGGAACAGTATGGAAGCCAGGATCAGGGTGAGCTTTCGAAGGAGTTTTGTTCCCTATGCCCGATATTTCGGTACAGGCTTCAGGCTTGTAAGAAGCATGGGGTCTTGAACTTTTCTAAGTAGATATAAAAAAGGGCTTTCCGCTTGGGAAGGCCCTTTTTATTGTGCCAATATTTTATATCAAATTACTGCATTTTCAGTTTGCCAACGGCCTTTTGGATTAAGCCAAAGTAATCTTTGAAATCAGAAGCGGTTGCACTGGTTACAGCGTCGGCAAGTACCCATCGCGAATCGCCCCGTTTGCTTATCTCATCCATGCTGAAGCCTGTGCCATACTGAGCGGCTGCTTCAGCAATCGCATCTACGTTGCCTTGCCAACCGATGCCAAAGTTCCAGTAGCTTGAATCGCGCTTGAACAGGGAGCCATAGGCGGTTGTTGTTACGGGTGTGCCAGTTCCGTCGAATTCGGTGTAGATAACAAATTGTTCATTGGCAATATTGGAAAACCAGTCGGCCATATTGGCTTCATTGCGAATTATTTCTTTTTCCAGGATTGTGTTTCCAACAGCTTGTCCAGCATTGTCGCTCTCAACATAGGCAAGGGCATTGCCCACGGTTACCCCGGTGTAATTCTTGCCAGCATAGGATATGTATTTGGCTACTCTTACAACATTGCCTCGCACTTCATAGAATACAGTGTTGTCTTCATTCCACTCATCGGCCTCCATGTCAACGATAGCCAGGGTATGCGGTAGGAATGCTTCATTGATCACGATATCAAGTGAGCCGGCCTCATCGGTTTTTATTTCGGCCCGACCAACATAGCCTCCGTGGACATATGCATAAGCCTCAACCGTTTGCCCAGGGGCATAGCCGCCGGGTGCTGCTGCTTGACTGCAGCTAATAAAAATAATTCCAACAGCTAAGCCCAAAAGCGAGATCATGCTTTTTCTCATCTCATCCTCCTTGAGTTTCTGATCTATAAATACCTGATAAAATATGTCAGATATTAAATATTTTAAACACTAATCAATGGTATGGCAAGCAATCATATTTTTGGCCTCATCTGCAATAATCTGGATTGCTTTCTCTGTGATATCGGGATCGCCGCCAAAATTAATTCTTATGCATTGGTTGCGATGTTCCCAATAATCCTCCTTGCGGGTTTTATTATCCAGGCCGAAGAAGAAGTATTTCCCGGGAACAACAATGACATTTCGTTTCTTGAGTTGCTCGTATAATTTGAAGGTATCTATTTGGGGATGATCAAACCATATCCAAAGAAACATTGCGCCTTCACTTTTGTGTACTCGCCAGGGTAAACCCTCGAAATGTAGCTGCATCGCCTGGCGTGCATGTTGCGATCGACCAAGGTAGTAGGGGGTAATTGTCTCCCTGCATAATTGAAGCAATTCACCGCTCTCCATCATGGGGGCGGTAATGATTTGACCAAGAGTGCCGTTGGCCAGTGAGGTGATTGCGTTGATAGCGCTGACTGCTTTTACAACCTCTGGTCTGGCAACAAGTATTCCAGTTCTGGTAGATGGAAGCCCAAGCTTTGAAAGACTTAAACCAAGTATAATATTGGGGTTCCAGATGGGCTTGGTATTACTGAAGATGATGTTTGGAAAAGGCGCTCCATAAGCATTGTCTATCATCAGGGGGATGTCATTGTTTTGGGCGATGTTGTTAAGGTGTATTATTTCCTCATCGGTCAAGACATTTCCGGTTGGATTTGTCGGTCTTGAAACACATATCGCAGCGATATCGTCTTTGACTGTAAGAGAAGAGAAGTCGACGTGGTATTTGAATTCATGTTTGCCGATTAATTCGATGTTTGGTCTTTGGGTAACAAAGTGATCCTCGCTAATGCCTTGATCAGCATACCCAATGTACTCGGGGTTCAGGGGGATCATTATTCTTTTGTAACCTTCTGGCGATGAACCGGAAAGTAGATTGAAAAGAATAAAGAAGGCGTTCTGGCTACCGTTGGTAACCGCAATATTTTCTGCCTTGATATCCCAGCCGTACTCGCGGTTGAGCAGCCGGGCCATGGCCTGCAGGAAATCGTTCTTGCCCTGCGGGGTATCATAGTTACCCATGGCGCGTTCGAATTCATCGCCATTGGCAAGAATTTCTTCCATGCGCCTGCGCCATGCCTTTTGAACTTCGGCAATGCCTGCAGGGTTGCCGCCTCCCAGCATGTACTTTTCACCTGGGCGCTGCATTGCGTTGCCAAGATCGTCCATCAATTCCAGGATGCCGCTACGGGCGGTAAGTTTGTGTCCAAATTCTGACCAGTTCATTCTGGGATTTTAACATAATGTGAACTTGAAAGTCAGGCTTGAAGAATGAGTACGTCCAGAGGGATTCGAACCCCCGACCCACAGCTTAGAAGGCTGTTGCTCTATCCGACTGAGCTATGGACGCAGACAAAAATGGCCGGCCGCAAATGCAACCGGCCAAGTTAATCGGGGTAGCAGGACTCGAACCTGCGATCTCCTGCTCCCAAAGCAGGCGCCTTAGCCACTAGGCTACACCCCGTACAGATCGCTATACTACCGATTCAGCATGGCAAGGTCAAGGATAAAATAAACAAGTTTTTGGAGGTTCAATGTCATTGTTAATTAGCAGGTCAATTTTTTTCCGTATTGTCGAGATCAGGACCAAAATTATTAGTGTTTCTTCCTATTTGATTGGTACGCTGTTGGCAGTTTATCATCATGACGATTTTCTGCTTGTCCCGGCAATGCTTATGTTTTTTGCGACTATTTTTGTTGATATGGGAACGACAGCGTTTAATACCTACTTTGATTATGTTCGTGGGGTAGATAGGCTTGAACATAATCGTGAAAAAGAAAAGGTGCTTGTTTATGCTGGGGTTTCGCCGAAATCGGCCTTATGGGTCGCTATCGTGCTTTATGGACTGGCAATTATTCTGGGCGCTTTGCTTGCCTGGCAGACTAGCTGGTGGTTAGCGCCTGTCGGCGCCGTTTGCATGCTTGTTGGTTTTCTTTACACTGGTGGCCCTCTTCCAATCTCTTCTACTCCCATTGGTGAATTATTTGCCGGCGGCTTTCTGGGTGGTGTGCTTTGCGTGCTGGCCTATTTTGTCCAGGCCGAGCAAATAACTTTCATAGCGGTAGTATCAGCCATCCCCTCAACCTTAATGGTGGCATCGATTCTTGCTGTCAACAATGCCTGTGATGTTATCGGAGATTTTTCTGCTGGCAGAAAAACAGCTGCTGTTTTATTGTGGCCCAAATATCGGGCGGTTCCAATTTATATCCTGTTCTGGAGTGGTCTTGTTGTAGCAGGCCTTATCAGTTATATTGGTATCTGGTCAATATATGTCTTGATACTGTTATTCATCGTTGTTTTTCCCAGTTTGTATGTTTTCTTCAAGATGGAAGACGAGGGCTTCTCCCATAGCAGTAAACCATCGAGTATGCAGAGGATTTCTTTGCTCTTTTCTTTTTATTCGGCCGCAGTTGTGATAGGATTAGTATTAGGGATAATATTAAAAATGGATGCCTAGAGGGGTATTGGAGGTTTGGTATGAAAAAGATATCGCTTCGCTTTTTCGCTGTTCTGTTAGTGCTTGGTCTTGCGGCTTGTTATCCGCCGTCCGATGAATCAGCATATATTGAAAGTCAGGTTCCGACATCCCAGGAGGTGCCAGAAAATGTTCAGACAGTCGAGATTACCAAAGATATAGATGTCAGCGATAATACGGCTCTCGTTGTTTTTGCCTCTGGTATGGTCGAGAAGGAACGTGACGGGGTAGTTTCCGTGCTGGACATCGGCGACACCGTTATGCGCGATGATACTATTCGGGTTGGCGGTGACGGCTTGGTAGAGTTGCAGATTGGCAATTCAGCTACCATGATGCTCGAAGAAAATACCGTGGCTGTTTTGGAACGGCTTTTGAATACTGCAGACTCAATGAAGGTGCAAACTCAGGTGTTGGAAGGTACAGTGCTCGCGAAGGTTGACGGGATGCGTGAAGCAGATCGTTTTTCCGTACGCACCCGGTCTACGGTGGCGGGCGTTCGTGGTACCCAGTTTGTTGTAGAGTCATTGCCTGATGGCAGTGGCCGTGTAGCCGTTGGTACAGGTAAGGTTATGGTTTTGCCAACCGATGAAAACCTGGAAGAGCTGTGGGAAACGGTTGAAGAGCGCGGTGATGCATCCGCCGAAGAAGTGCTCAGGCTGCTGGAAGAATCTGCTCAGGCAGTTGAGCCTGGCCAAGAGGTAAAGGTTACCCAGGAAGACCAGCAGGAGCTTTCCCGCGATATCGCTGTCGTTGCCGAGATGGTTCGCAGCGAAGAACCAAAAGCGGAATTGGTCGAACAGGCACGCGAGTCAGTGGGTCGTGTTCAGCAAGAGGTTCAGGAAAGGGTACAGAAGGAAGAGGTTTCCATTCAGGAAGACGAGCAGCTGCAGCGCCTTAGTCGCGTTCAGCGTGTGCCAGTTTCCCAGGTTAAGCAGGAGGAATTGATCCCGTTGGTCGTTCAGGCTGAGCCGGCCGATGCACTTATCAAGTTTAATGGTGAAAATGCTGGGCGAGGCAGGGCATCAAAGCTTTTCGTTAAAGGCGCTGTGGTCTCAGTTGAGATTATTAGGGATGGCTATGAAAGCAGCACCTTCAGTTTGACTCCGTCAAGCGGCCAGAATATGCAGGTCAGTCTTGTTCCCGTTCCTATGCCTGAGGAGCCGGAAGTAATAGAGGAAGAAATAGAAGAAGTGCCGGAAGAAGATGAAATTGTTGAAGCCGCCGCGGAGGTTTTCCAGCCGGTAGTCTTTCATTCCGCTGCCAGGGGAGCCGCTGCTGTACGTCGTGGAGTTGTTATTGGCGATCGCTATGTTTTGAGTGATCAGAGCGGAACCCTTTATGGGGTTTCTATCAGCACTGGGCAGGTCGTATGGGAGTTTGCCACCAATAATACCCGGAATGAAAATAGCCAGCCTGTGGCCGCCGGAGAAAACGTATTGTTTTCAGGCTCTGCCGAATTGGTATCATTACGAGCCTCTGACGGCAAGCTGAATAACAGGGTTGAGCTCGGTTCTGACAGGGCGCATCTTTTTGGACAAAATGCGGCATACAGTTCTGCCGGTGTTCTTCTGCCCGCCGACCGCGGAGTCCAAGTGCTTGACCCCGCCAGTCTGGAAACCAAGATGGTCATCGAAGCCACCGGCAGTTCAAGCATGAGCCCGGCGGTTTTCGGCGACAAGATGGTTATAGTAAGCGCCAGTGGCGAACTTTTTATTGTCGATATTGCCAGCGGTAGCGTTAGTGCAAGTATCATTACCGATGCCGTACAGCCATTGGGTCAGGCGGTGGTAATAGTTGGAAACAAGGGTTTTTTTGGTGACCGGCGCGGCAATGTGTTCGCTGTCGATCTTGCAGCCGCACAACTTATCTGGCAAAAGAGTATCTCCGGATCCGGCGGCGTCTTCCAGGACGCTGTAGTCGGGGCAGGACGTGTTTTTGTCTTGGGCGGGAGAACGCTCTATGCCTTTGACGCGAACAGCGGGCAGGAGAGCTTTACTGTAAATGGTGCGACCGGTGCTCCAGCCTTGCAAGGTGACCGCCTCCTGGTTCCTAAAGGAAACAAGTTGCTTGTAATGTCGGCAGCCAACGGCACTCTTGAAAAAGAGATTGACCTGCCGGCTGTTTCAAATACCGGCGTTACTGTTTCACCCAAGGGAATATT
Source organism: uncultured Spirochaeta sp. (assembly GCA_964509515.1). GTDB lineage: Bacteria > Spirochaetota > Spirochaetia > DSM-27196 > DSM-8902 > Spirochaeta_B. The sequence goes on along the minus strand of CAZDYA010000067.1, from coordinate 1,268 downwards.
TGTTGGCGCGGCTGACGGTTCTGCCTTGCAGGTGCGACTCGAATAGAAGCAAGTAATGGATGAACGATTGAGGCGGCTGGAGTCTGTGATCGGGATACTTGAAGCAAGGTATCCCGACACCAGCACGCCGCTGATATTTAACACGCCTTTTCAGTTGATGTCTGCAGTCATGCTCTCTGCGCAAACCACAGATGCCCAGGTGAATAAGGCTACGCCTGATTTGTTTGCGCGTTATCCTGATGCATCTGCAATGTCGAAAGCCCCATTGGCGGAAGTCGAGTCACTTATCCGCTCAATAGGATTTTACCGAAATAAAGCCAGAAACCTCATTGGGGCTGCTAGGATGCTTTGTGATGAATTTGATTCCCAAGTTCCTTCGACCATGGATGAACTGGTAAGGCTTCCGGGGATAGGACGTAAATCAGCAGGGGTTGTATTGTCGGCTGTTTATGGTAAACCTGCAATTATTGTTGATACCCACTTTGGTCGGGTCATACGGCGCCTTGGATTTTCAGAGCATACCGATCCTGTAAAGCTTGAATTCGATCTGGCGTCATGGTTGCCGGAAAGCCTTTGGTCGCCATCTTCAATGTTGTTAAATTTTCATGGCCGTGATTGTTGTAAGGCGCGACGTCCCTTATGTGATGATTGCCCGGTTTCGAAGTATTGCCCGAGTTATCCAATTGAAATCAGGGCAGCGAACTGAACCCAAGTTGTTTTTGGGTGACGCGAGTGGTATTTTGCCTTACAATATTGCAATGAACCTTAGGTCCTTTATTTTTCTGCCAATTCTTATAATGGTTTTTTGTCTGTGTGCTCCTGTTATGGTAGCCTCGCAAAGTATCGCCCAACTCGAGGGCCTATCCTATGATCTTCCTGTAATTATTGGTGAAGAAGGTTTTCGCAGTCGTTTGGCCGAAAAAACTGCTGACAGAGGAGGGGACCAGCCCCCGCTTGGCTTATTATTGTCAGGAGGTTCTGCCAGGGCTTTCGCGCATATCGGTGTTCTGCGCCGTCTTGAGGAAGAAGGTATCGTTCCTGATTTTATCGTTGCCAATTCCATGGGCGCCATTATCGGCATGCTATATGCTGCCGGTGTCTCGCCTGATGACATATACCTGCTGATGGAAGGTATCAGATTGCCTGAGTTGTTTGATGCTGCCTTGCCACTAGCCAGGGGAATCCTGAGTACCAGAAAGATGGTCGCCGCTTTGTACGACTTGTTTGGTCCTCTGGATATCAAGGATCTGGCAATCCCTATCATAATT